>DASYCR010000632.1:0-7802 GCA_036500095.1 Polyangiaceae bacterium | reverse complement strand
TGAAATGCTCCCGCCCGCTCCACGCCAGCGGACTCGTACTCTCGCTCTTGACCTGTTTGATGGCCTGCACCGAACACGACAGCAATCCAGGCGACGCGAACCGCGACGGTGGCTCACCGCCGGGGGCAGGCGGCGCCGCGGCGGGAACGAGTGGAAGCGGCGGCAACGACTCGGCGGGAGCCGGCGGCGTGACGCTGCCGGTGCTCGCGCGCTGGATCGGCCGCGTGGATCTGAGCGCGCCGACGACGCCCAAGTTTGCTTGGTCGGGCAGCGGATTCGTCGCGACGGTGACGGGCACGGACATCGCGATCAGCCTGCGCTCCGACGGCGGCGGTGACCCGATCTACTTCACGCCCGTGCTGGACGGCACACCGGGAACTCGCTTCTCCGTCGCTGCTAGCGAGGGCGCGAAAACGGTGAGCATCGGCTCCGCGCTGAGCGCGGGTGACCACGTCGTCGAGCTGTACCGGGACACCGAGGGCAAGGCGGGCTTTGCCTACTCCACCTTCCTCGGCTTCGTGACGGGCACGCCCAAGGACCCGCCGCCGTCCGGCGGGCGCCTGATCGAAATTGTCGGAGACTCGATCAGCGCCGGCTACGGCAACCTCGGCAGCGAGCAGCATCCCAACTACGGCGCCGATCCGAACGGCGGATGCACGTTCTCGACCGCCACTGAAAGTGCGTACCTAACGTACGGCGCCGTCTCGGCGCGCGCTCTCTCCGCGGACGTGAGCATCATCGCCGCGTCCGGTTGGGGCATCTACAGCGACAACCAGGGCAACACGAACGACACCTTGCCCACGATCTATTCGAACACACTGGGCGGCCAGCCTACGCCGGCCTGGGACTTCTCGCTCGTGCCACAAGCGGTCGTGATAAACCTGGGGACGAACGACTTCAGCGCGAACATGAGCCTCGATTCGAGCTCGTTCACGGGCGCGTACACCGCGTTCCTGACCACCGTTCGCGGCAAATATCCGGACGCCTGGCTCTACTGCGCGATCGGGCCGCTGCTGTACAGCACCGGGCTCACCAACGCGCAGAGCTACATCCAGGCCATGGTCGCGAGCGTGAACGCCGCCGGCGACGCCAAGGTCAAGGTGCTCGACTTCGGTCAGCAGAACTCCTCGCTCGGCACCGGCTGCGACTACCACCCCAACGTCACCGAGCATCAGCGACTCGCCGGCATCCTAACCGCGAGGCTGCGCGGGGATCTCGGCTGGTGAGCGCTCGCGGGAGTCAAACGTACCCCTGCGGGGTCTAGCCGACGCGCTCTAAGAGCGTGTCTTGCTCTGTTGAAAAGACGGAGGGGGCAAAGGCAGAGCTAGGGCGGGGATGGGGCAGAGGCAGAGGCAGAGGTTGAGGCAGAGGCAGAGGCAGAGGCAGAGGCAGAGGTTGAGGTTGAGGTTGGGGCAGAGGCGGAGGCGGAGGCGGAGGCGGAGGCAGAGGCAGAGCGGGAGGTTGGCTGCCTCGTGACACTCGCTTGCACCAGTCTTGTATCGGCCCGTGCTCAGGGTTGGGCGGGTGTGAGGGTGAGCGGGGTGGATGCTCGGGGTTGTTGAGTGTGCTGCTGTGCTCGGCCGCTGCAAGGGGCTCACGCCCGCGCTCCGCGCGGCGCCTGCGGCGCCCTTGCACCGGCCTGCGCGCGGCAGCGGGGCCGAAGGCGTCCCCGAGCAAAAGGAGCTCATCATGACCCTGAAGATTTATCCGGTTGTTCTCGAGTTGGTTCGTAGGCTTGCGCCGGTGCTGCCCAGGCTGAAAGCGAGAAGCGCTGCGCTCGCGGACCAGTTCGAGCGCGCGCTCATCAGCGTGCCGCTCAATGTCGCGGAGGGGGCTTACTCGCGTGGTCGGAATCGGCAGGCTCGCTATCAATCGGCGGCCGCGTCGGCGCGCGAGGCCTTGGCTTGCTGGGAGACCGCGCAAGCTTTTGGTTGGCTCGGGCCCATGGACCCAGAGCTCATGGCTCTCTTTCAACGCGTCATCGGCACGCTCGTACGGCTCGTCGAGCCGCGCAGATGAGCTCGCGCGAAGCGCGATGTAGCCAGCCCGATGGGCTCACCGTCGAGTGGGGACCCGGCTTCGCCCGGGAGGCCTTCCTCCGAGCGTCCCGGTAAGAGCTCGTGAAGCGATGCTTTTCAGCAGAGCAAGCCGCGCTCTAGCGCGCGTGCAAGTAATCGCGCGGCGCGGTGCCGTACATGTTGCGAAATACGCGGTGAAACTGCGCGTAGCTGCCGAAGCCGGCGGCGCGAGCCGCGCCAAGCAGGTTGCCCTCACCAGCGTCGAGCAGCGCCTGAAAACGCTCGAGGCGCAGCCGATTGCGATACTCGACCAGCGACACGCCGAGCTCCGCCTTGAACATGCGCAGCAGGTGACTCGGGCTGATGTCGAGCGCATGCGCGATCTGTTTGCCGACGAGCGCGGGATCGTCGGCAAGCAGCGTCACGGCTTTGCGCACGAGCGGATGCTTGCCGGGTCCGCGCGGAACATGCGTCCGCTCGGCTTGCGTGCGAGTGAGCTCGACCAGGCTACCGAGCAGCGAGCAGAGGATCGCCGCGCGTGCCTGTTTGGCCTCGTCCACCGGCGCGCTGTTCAGACCGACGTCGTTGAACATCATACCGATGCGCTTGTGCGCTGAACGAATGGGCGTGCACGCGAGCCAGCCGCGACCGACCACGCGAGTTGCGTTCACTTGCTGCACGACGATCGGGCAATTGTCGAGCACCGTGAAGGGTTGACCTTCACTCTCCGCGCGGCGAAATACGTTCAGCACGGTTTCGCTCCAGTCGAACATCACGTGGTGCTCGTCGACCAGCTCCCCCTGCAGATTCGTGCCCCAAGTGCCGAGCAAGTGCTGCGCGCCGTCGTCCAACAAGAACAGGCCGACTCGTTCGAGTCCCACGTGCGAGCGAGCGACCTCGAGCGCGCATCGCAAAATTGCGTCCGTCTGGTCGACGGCCAAGAGCATGTCGAACGCCGAAAGCAGCGCCGAGAGCTCGCCACCGACGGAGCTCGGCCTCAGCACCGGGACGGGCACGTGTGGACCCAAAAGCACGGACCAATCGACGGAACGGCGCAGAGTCACGAGCGGTGCAGAACTATAGCACGCGCGGGCTCCACCCGGGCGGATCGCGACTTTCAGGCTCGCTTCTCTGCGTCCTGTCTGCTTCTTCTCTGCCTCTTCTCGCCGCTACTCTGCCCCCCGCTCAATCGAGCAGTTCCCAAACGAGCTCCCGGCTCCGCTCGTCGAGCGCGTCCGGCTCTTCGATGCGAAACACGTCTCCGGCGACGTCTTCGATCAATAGCCCTCCTTCCGGCGTCTCGCGGGGCCAGGCGTCGAGCGCGGTTTGAAACGCGCGCGGCCCTTGCGCCGTTTCGACGTGGAAGCAGCGCAGTTCGAAGTCCTCTTCCACCGCGTGGACCTTGTTGATGCGGAACACGAAGCTGGCTTCCGCCAGCGCTTGCTGGAGAACGCGGCGCGACGCGGCATCGAGCGTGCTCGGATCCGTGATCAATGCAAACTCCTGATTGTCCTCGGCGTGCAGCGAGAGGTAGCGATCGGGAGCCGACCAGGGAAAACAGCGGCGAATTCGCACCGGTAGCGAGTGGCCGGCGCGCGACGCCCACAGCCTGCCATCGTCGTGGATCGCGAGCGTGAGGGGCTGCTCAGCCACCTCACGAGTGGGAATGAGTTCGCTGCGGGGTATCGCGATCGCTGAGTTCATGGCTCGTTCTCCAAAGTTCAGGCAGCGTCATGGAGCTGCTGTTGCAGTCGGAATAGCTTCTGGTACACGCCGTTCGGGTTCGCGAGCAGCTGTGCGTGCGTGCCGCTCTCGACGAGCTTGCCGTCTTCAATCACGAGCAGGCGGCTTGCTTTACGCAGCGTCGAGAGCCGGTGCGCGATCGCAAACACCGTGCGCCCGGCCACCAGGCGATCCATAGCCTCCTGAATCTTGCGCTCGGTTTCGGTGTCGACGCTGCTGGTGGCCTCGTCCAAGATCAGGATGCGCGGATTTTTCAGGACCGCGCGCGCGATCGACACGCGCTGGCGCTCGCCGCCCGACAACGTGTGTCCACGCTCGCCGACCACGGTATCGTAGCCGTGCGGCAAGCGGCAGATGAAGTCGTGTGCGTTGGCGACGCGCGCCGAGGCCACGACCGCGTCGAAATCCGTGTCCGGCGAGCCGTAGCGGATGTTCTCCAAGATGCTGCCGTGAAACAAATACGGCTCCTGCAGGACGACGCCCACCTGCTCGCGGAACTGCCCGCTGTCGAGCGCACGCACGTCCACGCCGTCGATCAGCACGCGACCGGCGCTCACGTCGTAAAAGCGCGTGAGCAAGTTGATCAGCGTGGTCTTGCCGCCGCCGGAAGGGCCGACCAAGCCGATCAGCTCGCCCGGCTCGACGCGAAACGACAGACTCTTGATGACCTGGCGCACGCCGTCGTAGGCAAAGCTCACTCGCTCGAACTCGACCTCGCCGCGCAACGCGGGCAGCGAAACCGGCTCGACCGGGTCGACGACCTCGGGTTCGGTGTCGAGCACCTCGAACACGCGGTGCGCCGAGCTCGTCGCGCGATGCATGATGCGCGCCATCTGCCCGATGATCTCGACCGGCTGCACGAACATGGTCGTATACAGCAGGAACGACACGAAATTGCCGAGCGCGAGCGGCGGGCCGAAGCGCGTGCTCGTGCCGAGCAGCCGCGGCAGCCCGAGCACCCACACGCCCATGATCGTCAGCTCGAGCGCGAGCGTGAGCCCGGGCCAAAAGCTGGTCCACGACGCGTGAATGCGCGTGAACTCGGCGAGCGCGTCGTCGTTGCGCTCGCCGAAGCGCCGCTCCTCGCGGGCGTGCTGATTGAATACCTTCACCACGCGCACGCCGGGAATCGTGTCCGACAGCACGTCGGTCAGCCGTGACCACTTGCGCCAGGCGCGTACGAAGAGGCGATTCATGGTTTGACCGTGCCAGTGAATCGCCAAGCACAAGAGCGGCACGGGCACCGCCACCACCAGACCGAGCCGCCAATCCAGGTAGATCAGCACACCGGCGAGGGCGCACAGCATGACCAGCGAAAGCGTGACTTCAACCACGCCGAAGGCCAAGAACTCCCACAAGCGGTCGGTGTCCGAGCTGACGCGCGTGATCAGGCTGCCCGTCTTTTTGCGCGAGTAGAAGCTGACGCTGAGCTTTTGTAGATGCGCGTACAACTCCGAGCGCAGATCGCGCGCGACCAACTCGCCGAGCACGGCCAACAGGCGCAGTCGGATCCAGATGCAGAACTTACTGACCACGTGCACCGTCGCGATGCCCAGCACGGCGAGCCACGCAATTTTGGCCGCTTGACTCACCGGCAGCTCGCCGGCTTGAGCCGGCCGGATCACGCGATCGATCAGCCGGCCCGTAACGAACGGCGGCACTAGCGCGAGCACGGTCACGGCGGTCGCCGCGAGCATCCCCCAGATTACCCGTGTTTTGTAGGGTTTGAGGTAGCTCAGCAAGCGCCAGATCACGGCCAGGCGCCGCGTGGAGACGAGCGCTTGAGCGTCGCGAATCGGCTGCGCCACGCTGTCGGCGTAACGACGATCGGCGTCTGCCGCTTCGCTCGGTTGCCCGAGCGCCGCTTGCTCGAGCAGAAAGGACAAGCCCTCCATGCTGCGCCGCTGCCGTTGCGTGAAGCGGGCCTCGACCAGCGGGGCCGCCTGCTCGGCCACGTACACGCGCAGCACGTGGCAGGACAGCCCCGTGGTCAACAGCACCTTTCGAATCCTGGAGCGCGCCACGCACGCGATTTGCCGAACGCCGTCGGCCTGCTCCTCGAACACCACGAGGTTGTTGGCGCTGAACACGAGCCAGCGCCGCGTGAAGGCGAGCCCGTCGTCCAGATCCGCCAGGGCGTAGGCCGCGAGCTCGGAGTCCACGCTCGAAAGCGCGCGGCGCACCGCGTCCGGCAAGCGCGCCGGTTGATCGGTATAGCGCTCGATGATGTCTTGATTGTCGAAACGAGAAACGGCGGACATATCCAATAAACCCCGTAAAAATGAGCAAATTCCGATGCGAACTCGTGACTGGTCGGCCCCTCTTCGCGATCCCGCGTACGCGGCACGCGCGTTCGCGGACCCAGGGACGTTGGTCGTGTACGGTCCGGCGCGGTCAGCGTTTCGTGGCGGCGCTCGCGCTTGCGCGGGCACTCCATGACGCAGACCGCGTGGCGTGCGCGCAGCTTCGAATGCGCAGGACGACGGGCTAAGCCCGAAGAGTCAAGCGAAACGCTTGAACGAACGCAGGCGCGGAATCAGGGTGCCGGACATCGCGCGTGCCCCAAACGGTGGGCTGATTTTGGCGAAGCAACTCATCGGCACCTCTCTCAAGCTCGACCCCCTGTGTACAGCAGACGCGGCTGATTGTCAACCTCCCGCCTTGGCGCTTGGCCGAGCAACGCGCTCTTGCGAGCGCGCTCAGTCGCTTCCGCGATGAGGTCGCGGCAGGCCAAACAGAGCGATTTTTCGCACGAGCGTGCGCCGCGGCATGTCGAGCAGCTTGGCTGCGCGGCTCTGGTTGCCACCACATTGGAGCAGAGCGTCCGCGATCCGATCGCGCTCGCCACCCGCATCAGCCTTTGGCTCGGCTGCCTCTGGCGACGCCGCGGGCGGCTCCGAGCTCTTGCGCGCACGCTCGCTCAGGCCGAGCGCCAGATCATGCGCTTCGATGTTCGGACTCGAGCTCAATAAGGCCGCGCGCTCAATCGCGTTCCTGAGCTCGCGCACGTTCCCGGGCCAGTCGTAGTCGAGCAAGCACTGGATGGCATGTGGGGAGAGACGCGGCGCTGTCGCGTGAGTCGTCTGCACGGCAACTTGCGCCAGGAACAGTTCGGCTAGGGGCACGATCTCCAGCGGTCGCGCTCGCAAAGGCGGCACGTCGATCGCGGCGCCATTCAAACGGAACATCAAATCCCTTCGAAAAAGGCCGCGTTCAACGGCAAGTTCCAGGCTGCCGTTAGTCGCGGACACGAAGCGCACGTCGATCGGACGCGGGCGCAGGGCGCCCACGCGCGTGACCTCGCGCGCTTCGATCACTCGCAGCAGCTTGGGCTGGAGCATAGGCGGCAGATCCGCAACTTCATCGAGCAGCATGGTGCCGCCGTGCGCGAGCTCCAGCAGACCGGGCTTGGCGGAGACGGCACCCGTGAACGCCCCGCGCTCGTGGCCGAACAGCTCACTTTCCAGGAGCTGCTCTGCGAACGCCGCGCAGTTGACGCGCACGAGCGGGCCGGCTCGGCGCGGTGACAGCTCGTGGATGGTTTCGGCGACGAGTTCCTTGCCGACGCCCGTTTCACCCAAAATCAAGATGTTGATCGAGCCTTGTGCCAGGCGCTCCACGAGCTGGTGGAGTTCGCACATGGCCGGATCGACCACAATGCGCGGCCTCGCCGCCCGTAGCCGCGTGCCGCTGGACGCTCGCGCAGGTCGCTCTGCGTTGACCGGCCTGCGACGCACGAGTAGCAGCGTATTTCCAATGGAAATGGCCTGTCCCGGCTGGACCGGGGCGCTCTCGCCCGGATCGAGCGCGCGCCCGGCTAGCAGCGTGCCGTTGGCGCTGCCGTGGTCGGTAATCACCAGCGGCGAGAGCTGTAAGGTGCCGTGATTCCGTGAGGCAAGCGGATCCCGAAGCTGCACTTCGCAGCCTTCGGCTCGGCCGATGGTGAGCGCTCCGCCGTCCGGAAGCGGGATGATCGAGTGCCCGCTCGACTCCACGACCAGCAACTCAAATTGCGTTGCGCCCGCGGCGTTCGTCTCGCGC
>DASYCR010000631.1:0-5557 GCA_036500095.1 Polyangiaceae bacterium | reverse complement strand
GCTTTCGCCCGCGCTCCGCGCGGCGCCTGCGGCGCCCTTGCAGCGGCCTGCGCGCAGCAGCGGGGCCAGGGGGCGTCCCCGAGCAAAAGGAGCTCATCATGACCCTGAAGATTTATCCGGTTGTTCTCGAGTTGGTTCGTCGGCTCGCGCCTGTGCTGCCCAGGCTGAAAGCCAGAAGCGCTGCGCTGGCGGATCAGTTCGAGCGCGCGCTGATCAGCGTGCCGCTCAATGTCGCGGAGGGTGCTTATTCGCGCGGTCGGAATCGGCAGGCTCGCTATCAATCGGCGGCCGCGTCGGTGCGCGAGGCGCTCGCTTGTTGGGAGACGGCACGAGCTTTCGGCTGGCTTGGGCCTATGGATCCAGAGCTTGCGGCTCTTTTTCAGCGCGTCATCGGCACGCTCGTACGGCTCGTCGAACCGCGGAGGTGAGTTCGCGCGAAGCGCGATGTAGCCAGCGCGTATGCTCGCGGCCGAGTGGGGACCCGGCTTCGCCCGGGAGGCCTTCCTCCGAGCGTTCAGACAAGAGCCTGTGAAGGATTCTTTTCAACGGAGCAAGCTACGCACTAGCCACGTCTCGACCTCAAAAACAAAACGGGAACTTGCGAGTCCGCAAATTCCCGTTTCTTTGGCGCGTTCTCGGCGAACGCGGCGCGTCAGACTACTTCTTCATGTCGACGGTGTGGCAGCCGTTGCAACCGAAGCCCTGCTTGGTCTTCATGTCGAACACGGGCTTGCCGAAGATCGAGGCCATTTCCGGCTCGACCTTGTCCATCATGAATTTTGCGACCTCGGGCTTGTCCTTGAAGGCCGTCATCTTGCCGCCCGCAAAGGTGAGCTTGGGCAGCGCCTCTTGCGTGAGCGAGAACTTCTGCCCGTGGCAGGTGTGGCAGCTGAAGTCCTTGTAGTGGTCGGCGTTGAACGCTTGGAAGACCTTTGACATGCGCGGCATGACGACCGCCTTCATGAAGGCCTTCTTTTGGTCCACCGGCAGGTCGTCGGCCCACGCGGCGGGCGCGGCTGGTTCCGCGGGCGCGGCAGACGTCGACGGCGCGGGCGTCTCGGGCGCAGCGGGCGCGGCGCTCGGCGCGGCGGGTGCTTCCGGCGTTGCGGGTGCCGGGGGTGCTTCCGGCGCAGGTTGAGCACCGCCGCACGCGACGGCGAGAGCGAGGAGTAGGGGTGAAATGAGAGAGCGGTGATGCATGCGCGGAGACCTCCGGGCGGGAACATCTCAGCGATTGGCGCCGCCTGTCAATCCGGGGTTACGCTTGCGCAAAATGTCTCCTCGGTCCGTTCGCGCAGCGCTCGTCTCGGGCCTGCTCGCGTGCGTTGTTGCCTTTAGTCGGGAGGCTCGCGCGGACACGCTTCAAGCGCCGTACGGCGGCAAATCGATCCCGCTCGGTGACGACCGCGTCGCGTGCGCGGCCGCGAGCGGAGGCTGGACGCTCGACCCCGGAGGCCGCTCGCTGAAGCCGCCCGATGCGCCGAGCGCGGTCGGCACCAGCGTGGAGCTCAAGGTGGCGGTGAACATGCAGAGCTGCGGCAGCGCGAGCCGCGCGCTCAAGCTCGTGACGATCGGGCGAGCTCCGGGCATCGAGCCCGCGAGCGTCGTGCTCTCTCCGGATCTGGCGCGCGTGGAAGCCCGGGGTCACCGCCTGACCGGCGTCGCCGTGATCTGGCGCAGCAACACGACCAGCGGCACGGACGTCTGTCAGGAGCCGAAGCTCGATGCCGGCGAGCACTGTTCGTGGAGCATCGGTCACGGCGTGAGCGCGAGCCCGGGCAGCGCGGTGCTCACCTTCTTGCCGCCCGGCGCGCAAGCCGGCGCGGACGTCACGACCTTCGATCTGGACGGCAAGCCGCTCCCGCCCGACGCATTTTCGCTCACAGCGCAGCACGTGGTGGTCAGCAATCTGCTGCCGCCGGACGCGTCGATCGATCTGTCGAGCGGGCGCGGCGAGGTCGAGCTCACTCATCCGGAGGCCGTGGCGGGCGTGGACTGCGGCGCTGCCCGTTGCGAGATCGTCAAAAATGCCCTGATCGTGCGGAGCCTGTCGAGCAACGTGAGCTCGGTGGACGTCAAATTCCGGCTCTTGCCGGGGGTCGCGCTGGGCAAGGGCGCCACGCTCGACACGAGCCCGATCGCGCATCTCGGCGTCGTGCACTGTCCCATGTCGGTGCTGTCCGGAGCGCCGTTGCGCGGCGTGGACAACACGCGCGCCGTCGTGCGCATCGAGGGCCGCTGCGCGAGCGAGCTGCCGAATTTGCATTTCTTCGCCGGCAGCGACGCCGTGAACGTGCTCGAGTCCGAGTCGGACAGTACGGGAGCCAACGTGCTGCTCGCGCTCGGCAACGTGCAAGGTAATGCGCTGTCCTTGACCGCGGTGCACAGCGACGCGCCGGGCGTGGCGGTCGCCGTCGCGCGTGTGGACACCTAGAGCGCTCCGCAAACCAGCGCGTCACTGGAGATTCCGGGCCACCGCAACCTGAGTTTCATCCCCAACAATCGGCCGGCGATCGTACACGTGCCGAAGCTCAGCGGGCGCATGCGTCTCGTGCCGCTGCCCGTCGAGGGCGTGTACACGGTGAGCCGACAAGGTGACGAGTACCTCGTCACGGGCGATCCGAACGCGGCCGGCCTCGCGGCGCTCCGCTTCGGCCTGCGCAGCGAGGCACTGAGCGGCGCGCTCGCGAACACGGATTTGGCCGTGCTGCAGAGCCCCCTGCAGCGCAGCGTACACGAAGCGAATTTACCGGTGCCGATCGGCGGCTCTGCGCTCGGGCCCAACCCGATCGTGGAATTTTCGTGCGGCGTGGCCGGCCGCGGCACGGTGCGCTTGATGCCGGGCGTGACCGAGCATTTGCCGTTCGAGAGTCGCGACAATTGCCGGGTGATCTTCCACCGCGAGCGCTTGCCGCCCGAGTACGGGACGCAAAAGCTCAACCTCGACATCGAAGTGCTCGATTCGGACGGAGCGTCGCGCGGCGAAGGGCACGTAGCGGAGACGATCGTGCTCCGGCCTGGGGGCACGCCGCTGTTCGCCTGGATCCAGGGCGTGAAAGCGCCGTTCGACCGAGTCGTGGTCAAGATCTCACACGCGGCCGACGAGGCGCACTACGTCGGTGCGCTGGAGATCCAAACCGGCGCGCCCGAGGTCAAATGGACGACCGTGCTCGGCACCGGTCACGCGCGCCTGTACGCGACGACCACGATTCCGACCGGTCTCTACCGCTTCGGTGACAAGCAGCACAGCGGCGTGTTGTCCCTGAATTTTGGCGTGGTCTCGCGGCTCACCTGGCTCGGCTCCGACGGGCACGAAGGATTTCTGGGGCTCGAGGGCGGAATCATGGCCATCGGCCTGACCAACGACCAGAGCTCCACGGGTCAGTCACTGACCCAAGTCGGAGCGGTCACCGGTCTCGGCATCAGCGTACCGATCGCGAATCGATCCACGCCGACGCAGGCAGCCATCAACTTGCACGGCTGGTTCGAGGTCGACATTTCGCACAGTTCTGGCGGGGGTCGGCCGACCGCGTTCATCTTTGGTCCGAGCATCTCGATCGGCAACGTGGGCGCGAACCTCTAGCCCTTTCTCCCTCGACGAGCGCAGCGAAGGCTCGTACGATTGGCTCATGCGCTTGAGCTTTCGGTTCGTGGTGGGCGTGCTCCTCGTGGGCGTGGTGGCGGCGTGTGGGGCCGATGGCTCGCACTGTTTGAACCCGCAGCCTGATCTACCGTGTTCGGACAATCCGGCGAACGGCGGGAGCGGAGGTCAAGGCAACGGCGGTTCTGCCACTGCAGGTAGCGGCGGGACCCTTGGCGTATCCGGGAGCGTTGGCGTTGGAGGTACGGGCTTCAGCGGCGCTGGCGGCGGGATCTCCGCCGGTGGTGCCGCAGGCACAGGTACCGCCGGTACGAGTGCGGCAGGCGCCGCGGGCACCACAGGCGGCGCCGCGGGCGTCGGTGGCGCCGCGGGCGCAGGCGGCGAGGCAGGCGCAACCGGCGAGGCGGGTGAAGCAGGAGCCCCATGACATCACGGCTCGCCTGGCTATCCGCACTCACTCTCGTCTCCGCCGCCCGCTCGGCATATGCAGACGCTCCGCCGGCGCATCTGTACGTGCGCGCCGACACGCCGATCGCAACGGTGGCCGTGCAGCCCGAGGCGAGCCCGAGCGTCGTCGCGCGCTGCGTCGCGCCCTGCGAGGCGGATCTCGCGCCCGGGAGATATCGGCTCGCGCTCGATGGTGTCCGTTCCGACTCCACGTTCGAAGTGAGAGACACTCGCACCGCGAAGGTCCGCGTAGAGTCTCACCTGGGCAGTCGCGCAGGCGGGCTCTTGGCCTTGAATGTGGGCGGCATCTTGGGCGCCACGTTCATCGCCATCGGCTCGTTCGGTGGCCCGAGCTGGACGTACTACGTGGGCGGCGGCACCCTGCTCGGCTCGGGCGGCGCCTTTTTGCTGCTGTATCGCAGCGATCGGCTGGAGTGGAGCCTGACGCCTGGTGCGCCGCTCGACCTCGATCAGTCGCCGGCCGGGGCGCCCGCGCCGCGCGCCGCGCTCGAGCCGGCTGTGGACCGCACCGGTCCGCGCGCCGCCGCGCGCTCGGGGCTCGGGCTGCGCCTGGCGTTTTGAGCGTGGCCGGTCGTGGGCCGCGTCAACGCGGAGCGAGCACGCGAAACCCTTGCGTCCTCGCTGCGTCGCGCATGCGAGCGTCATAGGTGATGACGGCCGCCAACGATTTCCCGAACAGTGCGGCGGTCGCAAGATGAATCGCGTCCAGCGAGAGGAGCTCCGCGGGCAGGAGCTCCGCGGCAGCGGCCAGAACGCGCTCGTTGATGCGCACGAGGTCGAAGCGTCCGAGGACGTCTCTTGCTCGTGCAATGGCCTGTTGGCCGAGCGGTAGGCAGGCGCGTTCCACCTCGACGCGAGCTAGCACGCTCGACACCGACGGGCGATGGCGTCGCAGGTACTGGACGAGCGCGGCCGATTCCGGCTCTCGAACCACCAATTTTACGATCGCCGAGGAGTCGACGTAGATCACTCTTTCAGCGCTCATCGGAGCGCAACCTGCGAAGCAATGCGGAGGGACGCGTGCTCCCCTTGGGCATACGCAAAGGAGCCGCCAAGTTTCGCAGATCGGTCTGGGCGGATTCAACCTCGCCCTCGATGCGCAGGCGCTCGAGCACACCGACGTTCGGCAGCGGGCTCAGCAGAGCGACGGGTCGGCCGCGATCTGTCACCTCGAACGTGCCGCCAGCCTCCACCTCGCGCAGGACTACACTGGCGTTCTGACGGAGCTCGCGGACGCCAATGGTTTTCATGGTGCTACATGTAGCACATGGGGAGCAGCGGTCCAGTCGTGCGGCTGCACAGCTATGGCGTGCGACTCCCTACGAGCCGGCGGCGCACCCGCTCACTGCGCCGCGGCGCGCTCGATCCAATTTTTGTGCACGTCCGGGATGTCGTCGAGCAGCTGCTTGGTGATCTCGCTGGTCGGCGATTGCGTCACCTGATCGGGCGAGCCCTGCTCGACTATCTTGCCCTTGTGCATGATGAAGA
>DASYCR010000630.1:0-4400 GCA_036500095.1 Polyangiaceae bacterium | reverse complement strand
ACGCCCGCACTCGACACCGAACCAGCTAGCGAACAGGACGACACCTTGCTCGTGCTCTTCATGTGCTGCCACCCCGCGCTCACGCGCTCCTCGGCGATCGCGCTGACGCTACGCGCCGTCGGCGGCTTGACGACTGCCGAGATCGCCCATGCTTTCCTAGTCCCCGAAGCGACGATGGCCCAGCGCATCAGCCGGGCCAAGCAGCTGATCAAGCAGTCCGGCCAGGGCTTTCAGCTGCCCAGCGAGCGCGAACGTGACGAGCGAGTCGAGGCCGTACTGCATGTGCTCTACCTGGTCTTCAACGAGGGCTACAAGAGCAGCGGAGGCGAGAGCCTGCAGCGCGTCGACCTGACGAGCGAGGCGATTCGCCTGACTCGCGCCGTACATCGTCTGCTCCCGGGCGATGGCGAAGCCGCCGGACTACTCGCGCTGATGCTGCTCACCGACGCGCGGCGTGCGGCGCGCACCGGCCCCAACGGCGAGCTGATCCCGCTCGATGAACAGGACCGCGGCCTGTGGGATCACGCCGCGATCGACGAGGGCACGGCGTTGATCGGCGAAGCCATCTCGCGCGGGACCGTCGGCGCGTATCAACTGCAAGCCGCGATCGCCGCGCTGCACGACGAAGCCGCTCGGCTCGAAGACACCGATTGGCCGCAAATTCTCGCGCTCTACGACCTGCTCGAGCGCATGTCACAGAACCCTATGGTGAGCCTCAATCGCGCCATCGCGGTCGCCATGGTGCACGGTCCGCGCGCCGGGCTCGCCTTGCTCGAGCCGCTCGCTCGCGACCCTCGCCTCGCCAATCACCACTTGCTCTGGGCCGCCCGCGGTCACCTGTCGGAGCGCGCGGGCGATCGCGCGGAGGCGATCGCGCACTTTCGAGCAGCCGCGGAGCGCAGCGCGAGTACTCCGGAGCGGAACTATCTGCTGCTCAAGATCGCCAAGCTTGGCTCGTCGAACTAGGCGATGCGAACCGCTCACTCCTCCGGGATCGGCTGCGGCCCCGGGATGATGCCGGCGATGTCTGGATCCTCGCCGTCTTCTGGTTTCGTCTTGGGCGCCTGTTGCCGTCGCTCTTCGCGCTTCTTTTCCTTGTCGCGTTGGCGGTCTTGGCGCTCCTTCTCTTTTTGGCGCTTGGCAAAGCTTGTAGGCATCGATTTCGCTTTCTAAAAAATGGTGTTGAAACAAGGACCGAGGGTGAAGGCCGCTCAGTCTTCGATGAATGATCTGAGCTCCTGTGCTTGCCCGCGCTGGCGTAGCCGCTGCAGGGCTTTGGCCTCGATTTGCCGGATGCGTTCGCGCGTCACGACGAAGCGCTGCCCGATCTCGTCCAGAGTATGGTTGCTCTTTTCCCCGATGCCGAAGCGCAAGCGCAGCACGGTGGCTTCGCGCGGGGTCAGCGTCGCGAGCAGGACCTCGGTCTGCTGAGCGAGCCGCGCGTGGGTCGCTTGCTCGAGCGGCGACGGCGCGTGTTCGTCCTCCACCATGTCCCCGAGCACGGTCGCGCTGTCGTCCCCGAGCGGGGTCTCCAGACTGAGCGGTTGGCGCATGGAGTGCAGCGCCGTCTCGACCTCGCTCGGCTCGAGTTCGAGCGCGTGCGCGATCTCGGCCGACGTCGGTTCGCGGCCGCGCTCTTGCACGAGCGCGCGGCTCACGTGGCGGATCTTGCCGACCAGTTCGAACAGGTGCACCGGTACGCGGATGGTGTGCGCTTGATCGGCGATGGCGCGCGAAATCGACTGCCGGATCCACCAGGTGGCGTAAGTGCTGAACTTGTAGCCCCTGCGATAGTCGAATTTCTCGACCGCGCGCATCAGGCCGATGTTGCCCTCTTGAATCAGATCCACCAGCTGCGGTCCGCGATTCGTGTAGCGCCGCGCGATCGACACGACCAGCCGAAGATTGGCGCGCACGAGCTCACCGCGCGCCGAGGTGGCCAGCTGATTGGCGGCCGAGATGGCTCGCCATGACTCCACGCCGCGCTTGGCCTTGCCGGCCGTGCGCGTCTTGCTCGGCGGCTCGCGCTCGGCGCCCAGCTTGCCCACGATTCCGTCCAAAATGCGCTGATTCAGGCGCAACGACAGCAGCGCTTCGAAAACCCGCTCGTCCCCCTTGCGCGACGCTCGCCGCGCGAGACTCTCCACGACCTTCAGGATGCGCTCGCGCTCGCGCTCCTCCCAGCCGTCGTCTTCGTCGGCCGCGCCGCGCACGAGATCCCGCACGCGGAGCTTGCCGCTGCGGAGCCGCTCCGCCAAAAGACGCACCTCCTGCACGGCCGCGTCGCTGGTAGCGACCGCGCGCAAGACGGCGCATTCGGCAAGCTCGATGCGCTTGGCGATTTCAATTTCACCTTCGCGAGTCAGGAGCCCCAGGCGCCCGATCTGACGGAGGTAGGAGTGAACGTCGTCCTCAGTCGCCGCGCGGCTGGGCGGCACTAGTACCGTCCGCCTCCACCGCCTCGCGGGCCACGGCCGCCGCCGCCGCCGCCGGTGCGCTCGCGCGCTTCGTTGACCGTGAGCGCGCGGCCGTCGAGCTGCATGCCGTTCAGCGCGGCAATAGCCGACTGGGCGTCATTTTCCGTCGCGAACTCGACGAAGGCGAAGCCGCGCGGCCGACCGGTATCGCGGTCGGTCACGACGCTGACGCTCGACACGCTGCGGTTGTCTTGGTTGCACACGTCACGCAGCGAGTCCTCGCTGGTGTTGAAAGAGAGGTTACCGACATAAACGCGAGTTCCCATGATAGTCACCGTCACCTAGCTCGAGAAAGCTCTCGAAGATCCAACAGTTCAACAGCGAGGCGGAGCTTGTGAGGGACCGACCCGGGGGCCGCGACTGGCCAATCAGCCCGTGCCGCGGCGCACCGTAGCACGAACCGCGCCAAACGCATCAACTACGGCGCTCGGCGCGGATGCAGCTTGGCCCACGCCGGATAGCTATCGAGCACCTTGGCCGGCTCCTCGCTATACCACGTGTAGCCGGCGCGACGATCGGTGAGCTCGTTCCAGTCGTAACGCTTGATGCCGTCGCGATTGCTGAAAATCGGGCGATCCGTGGCGAGCTCGTACAGCCTGGCCCAGAGGGGCGGCGCGCCGTCGGCTTTGCTGAGCACCTGATGCTCGTAGCGGAGGCCGTGCAGGGCGTGCGCTCGATACCAGTCGACGCTCGCGTGCACCGCAGCGATCACGTCCGGGTTCGGCTGCGCGAGGTCCATCAAGTATTCCGTTACCCAGGCGCTCTCGCGGCCGCACAGCGCCGCGAGCTCGTAGCGCCGCGCGGCGACCGGCTCGAGCGTGAGCGGATGATGTTGTTGGCCCCACACGGTGGCGACGCCATTTTTTCTGACTTGGCTCTTCACGATGCAGTCGAGCCCGCGCTGCACCGCGCTCGCTGCGGCGGGCTTCTGCTCGGCAGTCGCCAGCGTGAGCGCGCCGCTCGCGACGTCGCCGAGCAGCCGCAGCGCGTTGACGGTCGCGTTGTCGTTGTAGGTGGCCGCGTCGTGATAGCCACCTTGCAACGGGTAGACCTGTGGGAAGCAGCCGTTCGGGTACTGCGCGGCAAGCAAGTAGTCGACACCGCGACGAAACGCTTGAACATTGCGTGGATCCGGCAGCGCGCCCTCCGCTCGCGCCAGATAGCGGAGTTCTTCGGTCGTCGAATCGTTGTCGATCGTGGCCGTGTAGTGAAAGCTCGTGTTCTCCGAGTAAAAACTCATGCCCGGCGCGCGCGGCGCGTCCTTGAACTCGGTGCGCTTCGACCAGCCGCCGCTCGGCGTCTGAAACGTGCGCAAATTGTCGGTGAAGCGCCGGCCCTCGTCGCTCTTCAGCCAATCCCCCGTCATCTCGGGCTCGAGCCGAAACGCCTTGCGGTACGGCGCGGTCACCATCTCGGCTCGACCGAGCGCGCGCAGCTCACTCGCGATGAGCGCCCGATCGAGCTCGCGCTGCTGCGCTGAATGCTCGAGGTAAGCGAGCCAGCGCGGACGCTCCTCCGGAGAGAGCCGAGCGAGCTCTGCCTCGCTGAAAAAATTTTGCGCATTGCCGTCGATCGGGTGCTCTTCATGTCCCGCTGACGCGCTTGCGGCCGCTGCGGCTACTGCCGACACGACCGCGCTTGCCTTGAGCTCGGGCGAGCGATGCGTGCGGCACGCGCACAGCGTCAGCACTACGGCGATTGCGAGCTGCGCGGTCGGGCGTGCCATCGAGCTTGACCGTAGCTCAGGTCGTCCTCAGCTGACCCACGGAGCGCACGAGAAAATCAACTCATACGAAGCGCGCGATATGGCTGTGCGGTTCGCGCCCGCTCATGGCAAGCCAGGTCGGGCTGACAGGCGGCCATGCCCGGATCCACCTCGAACGAGACGCAACAATGATCCGCCGCGCAGGTGGCTCGGCAGGG
>DASYCR010000629.1:0-6310 GCA_036500095.1 Polyangiaceae bacterium | reverse complement strand
TCCTTGTTGAGAGGGGATTTGCGCGTCGAAGCGAGCTGGTCCGAGCCGGTGGATCTCGACATCGCGTTTCTGCACCCGGACGGACATCGCGTCTCCTGGCTCGGCGCGCCCACGCGCGAGCTGATCAGCGCGCGCGACGTGCTCAGCACCCGCGGCGAGGGTCTGGCGCTCGCGGGCGGCAAGCCCGGACAATACGTGATCGAAGTCGTCCGCGCGCACGGCTCCGGGCGCGTGCACGGTGAGCTCTCGATCTACGTCGCGGGAGAAGCGCGGCGCGTCCCCTTCACGCTCGACGGCGATCGCGTCAGCGTCGCGATCGCCGAGCTCAAGACCGTGCCGCGCTTGGTGCCCCTCAGCGTGGACGTGCCGCGTTTGATGTCGGCGCGCTAGGCGCATGGTTTTTTCAAACTCAGCGGCAAGCTTCGGGCGGGGCGAGCTTGCGAGCCGCGAGGAACGTGAGCGCTTGGGCGCGGGCGTCAGAACATTGCAGCAGGCTGTCGTCGCCCGTGATCGCGACGGAGGCGACCACCGGCGGCGGCGCGGCATCGTCAGCGGGCGTCGGGTTGAGCAGCGCGTTCGCTGCGGCAACGCAGTGACGGGCGCGCTCGCAAGCCGTATGTACGTCGGGCAGCGCGGCGATTCGAGCGCGCAGCTCGCGCTCTTCGTCCGCTGAAACGCGCGCAAGCACGAGTCCCGCGACGATCCGGAGTTCCTCTGGCGAGCTGGCGAAGGAGAGCACGAAGCGACGTCCGCCCTGCCCCTCAACCGAGCTGACCGCGAGCTCGGAGCCGAGCGCGGGGACGGGGCTCCAAAACGCAGCTCGCGAGAGTCGCTGCCAAGAGAGCGCAAAGCCGTCCCAACCGCCGGACTTCATGCGCAAAAATCCGCGCTCATTCGCAAAACAAGCGTCCTCGTAGCGCTGCCCGGCGACGCGCCAACATCCGAGGACGCTCTTCAGCTCGAGGCGCGACTCCAACTCGTCCGGCGAGTCCGCGCGCCGCGCGCTCGTCGCGCACCCGCACGCGACAAGCGTGGCGCACAGCGAGACCAACGGGCGCCGCAAGCCTACTTCCCTTGCGCCTCGCGCACCAAATCCTCGAGCTCCCGATCGCCCACGACGCGCATTTCGATCGCGCGCACGATGCCGCCCTTGTCGATGACGATGAGCGTGGGCAAGCCCGTGATCCCGAAGCCCTCGGCGGCTTGATTGTCGCCGTCGAAGAGCACCGGATAGGGCGGCCGATGCTCCTCGAGGTAGTGCTCGACGTCAGCGCGTTGATCGCTGGTGTCGACGGCAAAAACCGACAGCGATTGAGCGCCGATGCGCTGCGCAATGCGCTCGACGATCGGTGCTTGTTGGCGACACGGTCCGCACCAACTCGCGAAGAAATCGAGCAGCACCGTTTTGCCCTGCTGGTCCGAGAGGCGCAGCTGTTTGCCCGCGGGCTCGCCAGAGATGGCCGGCAGCATGAAATCAGCGGCAGGATTGCCGACCAATGGGGAGCTCGGGCGCTTGGTGTGCCGGCCGAGCCAGGGCAGCACGATCAGCCCGAACAGTAGCGCGGCGCCGAACACGCTGAGCGCCACGACGTAGCCGGACGCGCGTCCCTCGCGCTGCGAGTCGGTCATGGGCCTCCTGGACGCGCGTCGCTTGCGCCGCGCAGTGAGAGCGGAGGTTCTTCCAGCGCGCGGGCGGCCGCGCGCGTCCCGAGCACCGGCAAGCGAACCGACAAGCGCGCCCCACCCAGATCGCTCGTCTCCACGCGGATGGTACCGCCGTGCTCGATCACGATCTTTTTGACGATCGACAGCCCGAGACCGGTGCCGTCCCCTTTGGTCGTCACGTAGGGATCGAACACCGTCTCCCGCAGATCTTCGGGAATGCCGGGCCCGCTGTCGTCCACGTCGAGGTGCCAAAAGTCGTCATGCCGCGCGAGCCGCACGACGATGCGCGCGTTGTCTCTGCCGTGGTCCAGCACGGCTTGCGCCGCGTTGCGGATCAAATTGATCAGCATGCGTCGCAGCATTTGACGATCCATCAGCGCCGGACACGGGCCGTCCGGGATCACGAATTCGACGGCCAGCGCGCCCGCCCGCCCGAGCGACAACAGCTCGTCGAGGCCCTCGCCGCTTTCGCGCTCGCCGTCACGGACGCCGAAGCGCGTCGCTTGTTCCCGCAGGAAATCCCCTAGATCCGCCGGCTCGAGCGTGGCCTGCGGCAAACGCGCGAAATTCGAGAACTCGCCGACCAGCCGGCGCAACGTGCCCACCTCGTCCTCGACGATCTCGAGCGTGGAATCGACCAAGCGCTTGAACTCCGGATCACCGCCGGCGTAGCGCCGGTGCACCTCTTGAATCGCGAGTTGAATCGGCGTGAGCGGATTCTTGATCTCGTGCGCGAGCCGGCGCGCCATCTCTTGCCACGCGCCGATGCGCTGCAAATATTCGATGCGCGAGCGGCTGTCGGCGACCTCGGACAACATGCGGTTGAACGCGCGCGCCAGATCCGCGATCTCGTCGCTGCCGTCTTCCGGCACGCGAATGCCGAGATTGCCCTCGCCCACCACGCGCGTCGCGTCCGAGAGCGCGCCGATGCGCACCGATACGCTGCGTGCGAGCAGGCTGCCCACGCCGATCGCGAACAGGATCGTGAGCCCGAGCAGCACGGTGAACGCGCGCACGCGGCCTGCGTCGTCCGCGGCGCGGCGCTTTTCGACCTGGCGATAGGTGTCGACGAATTGGTTCATCTCCGACAGCTCGTCGAAGCGCGCCTTGTCGGCCGCGAACACCGCCGAGAGCTCGAGCGGCTCGGCCCCGGCTACCGCCAGCGGACGCACGACTTCCAGCTGATTTTCGCGCGTCGGATCCAGCGGATGATCACGGCGAACCTCGCCGAGCACGCGCTCGTCGGCGCTGCGCACCAGCAGCGACACCAGGTTCGGGTGCGCGCCGAACGTGTGCCGCAGCGTGTCCTCGAGCGCGCGCGCGTCGCCCTTTTTGGCCGCCGCCAGGAGCTCGGGCTGCGCGGCGATCTCGGCGGCTTCCTCGCGCATCAGCGCTTTCACGGTGTGCGCGAGCTCTTGATAGAGATCGAGTGAGCGGTCCAAATGCGCGCCGATGTCCGGGAAGAACACGCGCTCGGAGGTGGTGCGCACGGTGCGCTCCACCTGCCAGATCGCGGCCAACAACGGAATCAGCGCGGTCACCGCGATCGCGAGCGCCAGACGCACGCGAATGCGACCGAGCCCGGCCAAGCGCTTCAATCGTGCTCCCCGGATCGATCGCGCTCGAACGCCTTGACCAGCAAGGCCCACGGGTTGAAGCCGAGCAAGTTCGCCAAATCGCGCGACACGAATTCCTCGGCGCGATCGAGCGCCGGGCCGAGCGGTCCGTCCGAGCGCAGGAAGCTGCTCGCGCCAAAGCGCATCGCGAGCCCGCGCAGGCCGTGGAACGCGGCGCGGCCCAAATCGATGCCGACCGGCAAAACCAGCGCGGTATTTGCGGGCGATACGACCAGCTCGCGCGAAGCAATCGCGAGCGTGAGCGCGCCGGGCCCGTCCCGTTCGGCCAAATTCTGGAAAGTGCAGAGCTCGCCGTAGCAGCCGAGCGCGAGCGGTCCGAGCTCCCGTTCGATGGCGGCGCCCAGGTGGCCGTAGTCGCGCCGAAAATCGCCCGAGAGCAAGCCCATGCGCGGCCGCAGCTCGTCCGGTCCGACGATGCGATCGAAGCCGAGCCCGCGTCGCCGGGCGACGAGCGCGGTGTACAGCTCTCCACCGTCGAACACGCCGAGCGCAATCGAACGATCCTCGCTGCACAGCAGATCGAGCGCGCGCTTGATGATGGCTGAGCTCGTCAGCGGTACGTCAGCGAAACGCTGCGGCCAGAGCGCGAGTAGGCCCTCGCTTTCGAGCTCTCGCATCGCGCGCAAGAGCTCGAAAGCTTGCTCGATGTATTCCTGTTCGGGTCGCAGGCGTCGAGCGAAGCGCTCCGCGAGTTCTTCCAAAGCTCCGGCGGTGATCTGCACGGCCCAGCTCGCCTCTTCTTCGCGCGCGAGCGTGTCGAGCGGGGCGGGCCACTCGACACGCTTCAGATCGAGCCGGCCGCGCTTGGTGTGCAGCAGCTTGCGCAAGCGCTGCCCGCTCGTGACCGCGACCACGCCGCCGCGCGAGCCCGCCTTCTCTCTTTTCTTACGTGAGCCCGCCGGCGCCTGAAATACGTCGGCGAGACGCCGCCAATCCGCGGCGGAGAAGCCTTCGAACGAGACGTCGCGCGTGATCACGGCGGCGGAGTATAGTCCGAGCACGATGGTCGCACAGGACCCGCCGCCCGAAGCCGCCGATCTGCTGACTTTCCTGGACGGAGCCGTCAGCCCGTACCACGCCGTCGAAACCGTCAAGCACCGGCTCGAGCGAGCCGGCTACCGCGCGTTCGACGAGCGCGACAGCTGGGATCTGCCGCCCGGCACGCGGGGCTACGCCGTCCGCGCGGCTGGCTCGCTGATCGCGTTCGAGGTCGGTAGCGAGCCGCCGGGACGCGCGGGCTTCGTGCTGATCGGCGCCCACACCGATTCCCCGAACCTACGACTCAAGCCGAACCCGGACATCGCCGGCTCCGGCTACCGGCAACTGTCGGTCGAAGTTTACGGCGGAGTGCTGTTATCCACCTGGCTCGATCGCGATCTCTCACTGGCGGGCCGGCTCGTGCTCAAGGGCGGCCACAGCGAGCTCGTCGATCTGCGCCGCAGCGTATGCCGCATCCCAAACCTCGCCATCCACCTGAACCGCGACGTGAACACGGCCGGCCTCGTGCTCAACGCGCAGACGCACCTCTTACCCGTGCTCGGTCTCGAGGCCAACGCGGACGGAGGCTTCACCGCTCTCATGCGCGAGTGCCTCGATCAAACGCCTTCTCGCGGCGCGCAACCGAGCGACGTGCTCGCCTTCGATCTGTGCTTGTACGACACGCAGCGCGCCGCAACCTGCGGTGAAAGCGACGAGTTCATCGCCAGCGCCCGCCTCGACAACCTTGCTTCCTGCCACGCCGCGTGCCACGCGCTGCTCGCCGCGCACGGCGAGCTCGGCGCCACCCGCGTGATCGCCCTGTACGACCACGAAGAAGTCGGCAGCCAGAGCGCGGCCGGCGCGCGATCGTCGTTCTTGTCGAGCGTGCTCGAGCGCATCTGTGAAGCTCGCTCGAGCGGCGCCAACCCCGCCCTGGCACAAGCCCTCGCGCGCTCCCTCTTCGTGTCCGCGGACATGGCGCACGCCATCCACCCGAACTACGCCGACAAACACGACAAGCAGCACCGCCCCGTGCTCGGCCTAGGTCCCGTGATCAAGACCAACGTCAATCAGTCCTACGCGACTGACGCCGTCGCCGCCGCCGCCTTCACCGAAGCCTGCCGCGCCGTCGAAATCACGCCCCAACACTTCACCGCCCGCAACGACCTGCCCTGCGGCAGCACCATCGGCCCGATCACCGCCGCGCGCCTCGGCCTACGCACCGTCGACGTCGGCGCCCCCATGCTCGCCATGCACTCCTGCCGCGAAACCGCCGGCACCAGCGACGTCAGCGCGATGATCCGAGTACTCAGTGAGCTGATGTCGCGATTTTCGGGGTTGAATGCGGCGATTTGAGGTGAAGGGGATCGAACGTGGCGTCAGTTCGGAGGCTCGACGAGCGCATCCTGCGGAGGAACGTTGTGCCACCTGCCGGGAGGTGGCGTGCAGTTCTTGACGCAGCTCGGCGCCGTCGCAGCCGCGCAGTTGGGCACAGTCGCCGTCTGTGAGTTGTCCATGCACACGCGGAGCGGAGGCGAAACGCCCTTGTTGCCCACCTTATCCGCCGCAAACGCCGCCAGGCAGATCCAGCCGTCCTTGGCCCCCGTGGTGGGAAGCTCCCACTGACCCCCAGTGCACTCCAGACCGGTCAAATCGCCGATACCCCAGACCGCAGGGTCTTTGGCAGGGCCGTCGCGATGGATGACCCGGAACATGTCCGAGGCGTGATCCAGACACAGATTGGGGGTTTGCGAGGGGGTCAGCACGCCTGCTACGCAGGTATTGCCGATCGGCCCGTCGTTCCCCAAATAAAACGGATTGCCCTGCTGCGGAACGCCATTGAGCGGTTGCTTGAATGGAAGCGCGCTGTCGACGATCTTATCGCAGATGCCGTCGCCATCGGAGTCCTCCAGAATCGGCTGAGTCGAATCCGGCTGAGCATAGAGGAACACCGACGTCGGATCGATGCCGGAGTAGTACTGGACACTTAGCCCCGCAGCCGTGTTGGTCTCATCCCAAACCAGCGCCCG
>DASYCR010000628.1:0-3560 GCA_036500095.1 Polyangiaceae bacterium | reverse complement strand
GCGGCACGTGATACACGTTCAAGCCAAGGCCGATCGCCATCGCCAGCAGCGGTAACCAGACCCGCGGATCCTTGGCGTTTTGTGCGAGCATGGCTGGCACCGACGAGGAGGGAGCTAGCGCGCCGTAGTGTCGACCGATCGGGAAGCAAACGAGCAGGAAAAATGGCGTATACAAGAGCTGCGCGTAGGCGGCCTGAGCCAGACCTTGCTCGCCGAACAGCGCGAGCGCCACGAAGCCGAGCATCGTAAAGCCGTTGTTGCTCATGCTGAGACAGGCGATGAACGCACCGCGCTCACGTGGCGGGTGCGCCAGCGCGCGGCTGACGAACCAAGCCAGGAGCGCGCTGGCGAGCCAACCCGACAGCGTGAGCAGCGGGAGCAGGCGCGCCGCGCCCGTCAGGCGCGCCACCCAAATCGCGAGCACCGCGGCGCTGGTCTGACAGCCGTAGAAAGCGAAGCCGAACAGCTGTTGCGAACGGCGTCGAGTGACACCCCGACGCTCGAGCCAGGCGCCGAACACGATCGGCAAGGCGATGAAGGCCGTGATGAGCAGATAGTCGACGGCGGGGGCTGCCAAGCGTGGAGCGAAAAGCTACTCGAAAAAACTCGTTCGCGGCAGATTGCGCGCAGAGCTTCGCCGATTTGTCGTAGGCATCTCGCAGGTGGGACGCTAGCTTTCGCTTCGTGGCTCGCTATCGCTGGCTCGCTCTATGCTTGCTCGTTCTGGCAGGATTCGCCGCGCTCGAGCTGTGGCCGAACGACGAGGCGCGCATCGTCGGCCACTTGCGCGAACTCGCCGTCACGTTGCCGCGCGCCGGAGACTCAGCCGGCCAAGCGGAGCTGGCCAGCTGGTTTGCCGCGCACGCCGCGCCTGATCTAGTCGTGCGCGTGCCGGATAGCGGCGTCGATCTGGATGGCCCGGCAGCGGTGAGCCGCGCCGTTCACGACGCGCTGGCCGGCTCGGCCCACGTACAAATCACGCTTGGCGACAGCACCGTGCACGCCGAGCACTCAGCGGCCCGCGCCACCACGATCTGCACGCTCATCAGCCGCGGGCTCACCGAGCTCAAGGACATGCGGCGTGTCAGCACGACCTGGTCCAAGCGCGCCGGCGACTTTCAGCTGGACCTCGTGGAGATCGGTCCACCCTGGCACGACCAACCGGAAGCGAGGCCTTAGAGCCCGTTCTTCAGGTGCCAGGCCTTCGGCTGTGTGAACGTCTCGATGCCGTACGTGGAGAGCGTTGCGCCGATGCCCGAGTGTTTGCGCCCTGACCAGGGCAGCTTGGGGCTCACGCGATCGCAGCAGTTCCAGTACGCGGAGCCCACTGGAATCGCGGAAAGCAGGCGTTCGGCGCGCGCGCGTTCACGGGTGTACACGGCCGCGGTGAGGCCGTAGTCGGTGTCGGTCATCAGCTCGAGCGCCTGTTCGTCCGAGCCGACCTTCATCAATCCGATGATCGGCCCGAAGCTCTCTTCGCGCATCAGGCGCATCTCGTGGCTGACGTTCGTGAGCACCGTGGGTTCGAAGAACCAACCGGGTCGGTCCGCGCGCTTGCCGCCGAGCTCGAGCTTCGCGCCCTTGCCGAGCGCGTCGTCCGTCTGCGCTTGCAAGAGCTCGAGCGCCGGCCGGCGTCGAGCGAGCGCGCCGATGTACGTCTTCGGGTCGCGCGGATCGCCGAGCACGAAGCCGCGCGCCGCGCTCAAGAAGCCGTCCAGGAACGCCTCCCAGATCTCTTCGTGCACGTAGACCCGCTCGACCGCGCAGCAACTCTGCCCGGTGTTGTAAAAGGCGCCGTCCGCCACGCCGGCGGCGACGGCAGCGACGTCCACGTCGTTTGCGACGTAGACGGGGTCCTTACCGCCGAGTTCGAGTTGAGTCTTGAGCAAGCGCGGCGCGACGCGGATCGCAATCTGACGGCCCGTGTTGTACGAACCCGTGAAAAATACGCCGGATATGGGCTGATCCAGCAACGCGTCGCCGATCGCGCCGCCGCCGAGCACCGGCGTGAACACGTCTTCCGGCACTCCTGCGTCGTGCAGGGTGCGCGCGATCGCGAGCCCGGTGAGCGTCGCGAACTCGCTCGGCTTGTACAAGACCGCGTTGCCGGTCAACAGCGCCGGCACGAACACGTTGGAGCCGACGAAGTACGGGTAGTTCCAGGCCGAGATATTGGCGATCACGCCGAGCGGCTCGTGGGCGATGCGCTCTTCGAGCTCGGCTGTTTGCTGCACGATCTCCGGCTCGAGCTCCGCCCCCGTGCGTTCGAGGAAAAATTCGAGACGCGCGAGCAGGCCTTTGATCTCGTTGCGTGCTTGCGCAACGGGCTTGCCGACCTCCGAAGTGAGTGTGAGCGCCAGCTGCGAGGCGCGCTTGAGGCACAGGTCGCGAAAACGCTTGAGCGTGGCGTGACGTTCGGCGAAGGGTAAAGCGGCCCAGCGCTTCTGCCCAGCGAGCGCGCGTGCGGCCTTGTTCGTCAGCGTTTCGCCGCTATCTTCGCTCACTTCATCGAGCACCTGGTCGGTTGCCGGATCGATGATCTGCATGGGCGGAGCGTAGCGCTCGTCCGTGACGCGTGGAAGGCGCGTTCAGGATTGGGTGAATTGGTCGGCTTCGCCGCGGCCGCCCGAGTCGCGCGCCGCGGCAAACAGCAGCACGAGCGCGAGCCAGGCCAGGTTCGCGAGCGTGAGGTGCAAGAGCTGCATGTGCGCGGGCGCCGAGAGCAGCACGTTGAGCACGCCTGCCAGGACCTGCATCAGCACGAGCCCGGTCAAAGCGGGGCCGAGCAAGTGCGCCGCGCCGCCCTGCGCAAAGCGATGAGCTGTGCTCCCGAGCCGCAACATGAGACCCGCGCCGAGCAGCGCGAGCAGCGGGTGGATCAGCCGTAGACGCTGCAAGAAGTGAGCGCTCGCGCCCTGGTCCTCCTGCAGGCGTGCCGACAGACCCGAGGTTTGCACTGGGTAGACCGTGTCGCCGAGCGCGGTCAGCGCGCCAGTCGCCGAGACGAAGAGAACGCACACAGCCGTGCACGCAAAAAGCCAGAAGATTCTCGGCGGTAGCCGCGCGCCCGGGACGCGCGGTACGGTCGCGCGATAGGCACACAGCCCGAGTGCCGCCATCAAGATCGAAGTGCTCACCAAGTGAAGCGGCATGACGATCGCTCGCGACACCGAGGCGTCGTTGACGACCAAGCCGTGGCGCACGAGGTGACGCCCTACCAGCGCCTCAATCACGATGAATATCGCGGCGACCACCGCGGGTGAGCGCACGCCGTCCCCCGCAGGGTGCGTTCGGAATCCCCAGATCAGCAGCGCGAGAACGGCCAAGCCGGAGAGCTCGCTAGTCGCGCGGTGTGAGTATTCGATGGCCGTCTTGAGCGTGTGCGGCAATTCCAGCACTTGCCCGTTGCAGCTCGGCCAGTGTTGTCCACAGCCCGCGCCTGAGCCGGTGATGCGGACGACCGCGCCGAACAAGATGACGAGCAACGTGTAGCCAACCACCCACCAGGCAAAGCGCGCGAAACGGGAAATGCCCGCGCGCGTGACGGGCACGGGCGAAAT
>DASYCR010000627.1:0-2333 GCA_036500095.1 Polyangiaceae bacterium | reverse complement strand
GGCGATCTGCCGTCCGAGCGCGAGCTCGCGGCTCTGAGCCTGCGCCTGGGCGCGACGTTCGGCGCGGGCGCAGGGTTGGCGACGGGCGGTACAGCGGCGCGCACGGGCGGCACGTTCGCCAAGCTCGCCGCGGCCACCGTGGTGACCGTCGGTGCGCTCGGTTTGTGGCTCGCGCACGATCGCCCAGCCGGCGTTTCCGCGACGAACGTTGCTGCCGCGCATGCGAGCGTCCAAGAGCCGTCCGCCGCTTCAAAAGAACTCGCGGAACCGTTGGCTACGTCGCTGCCGTCGGCCGTGGACCCGGTGGCTCCGAGCGCAGCGGCCAGCGCACAGCCGGCCGTCTCGACGAGCAAGCCGGCAACGGCCAAGTCAGCGCTCGCCGTGGACGAGGCCAGCCTGCTCGAACGCGCTCGGCGTGAGCTCAACGCGAACCCGGCGGCGGCCCTCGCACTCACGAATGAACACAGCACACGTTTCCCGAACGGCGTCCTCGCTCAAGAGCGCGAGGTGATCGCGATCGCCGCGCTGCGCAAGCTCGGCCGCGGCGCGGAAGCCGATCGCCGAGCCGCGAGCTTTGCCCTGAAATATCCGGGCTCCGCGCACGCGCGCGCCGTCTCCACGGCCACGCAGTAGGGCAGTCGTGCGTTTGCATCCGCGCGTTGGTCGCTACCGGAGGTTGCTCGCGGGCGTGCTGCTCGCGGGTTGCTCGAACACCCTGGAAGTTGGACGAGACTTCGCGGCTGGCGCGGGCACCGGGGGCGTGGGCGCGAGCGGTGGCTCTTTCAACTTGGGTGGTACCTCGGGCAACGTAGGCGTGGCGGGCGCGACGAGTGCCGCGTGTCAGGTTACGACGTGTCAAGGCAAGACCTACGCGTGCGGTGATTGTGTCGACAACGACGGCGACGGGCGAATTGACGCCGACGACGTCGAGTGCACCGGTCCGTGCGACAATACGGAGGACTCGTATTTCGGTGGCATTCCGGGCCAGAACAACGCTCCGTGTCGTCAGGACTGCTACTTCGATCAAGACAGCGGCTCCGGTAACGATCGCTGCGATTGGAGCCAAACCTGCGATCCGCTCTCGCTCGCGCCGAGCTACCCGCCGAGCGGCGACGCCCAGTGCGCGTACGATCCGACCGCCACCATTCCGGGTGGTTTGGGCACGTGCGCGTCGCTCGCGCTTGCGCAAGATCCGGTGTGCATCAGCACGTGCCTGCCGCTCACGCCGAACGGTTGCGATTGCTTTGGCTGTTGCGAGCTGCCGGCGGGCAGCGGCAGCTTCGTGTGGCTCGGCTCGACCGAACAAGGTGCCGGCAGCTGCACACAAGAGACCCTCGCGGATCCCGCCGCGTGTCATCCGTGCACGCCCGTAAAATCCTGCTTCAACGCGTGCGAGCCGTGCGAGCGTTGCGTGGGTCGCCCGACGCCCGCGCCGAGCTGTACACCCACGAGCGCGCGCTGCGAGGTGGCGGGCACGGAATGCGGGGACCCAGGCGATCCCGGCTGCGCGAGTGGCTACTATTGCATCACCGGCTGCTGCCAGGCGGTCCCGAAGTAGCCTGCCGCAGGCGAGTCGGCTCACGAACCCTGGCGCAGACTCCTCGCTTCACATCGGATCGGCGAGCGGATCGAGCTTCGGCGGCGGTTTGGCCGAGCTCGAGCCCCTGGCTTGAGTGGTGCTGGTCGATGCAGGTCGAGCGAGCGCGGCCGGGTGCGGGCTCGACCGCGCAAGTTCCCAAACGCGTGGCGATGACGATTCGGTTGCGCGGCCTAGGTCGTGTCCGCACGCGTGAGCTGCGCACCAGTGCAGTAGACCTACATGCGCACCAAGAGCTTACGTGCGAGTGACGCAGAAGGGTCGTTGCAAAGCGCGGCGGGTAGGGTGGTAGTGTGATGGGTCGGTGTCGATGGCGGAATCTACGACGCGATGTCCGCACTGCGGAGTAATCGGGATGACGGGAGCGGTCTTCTGCGTCGAGTGCGGCGGACGCATGCCGAATCCATCGGCGGATTTTTTCGCGAGCAACATGCAGAGCGCGCCCGCGTCTAAAGGCCCGGCCTCCAAGCGCCCGCTGGAGACGCAGCGCCGCGTGTTGGGAGCGACGCTCAACATGGCGGCCCCCGCACCGAGCTCGATCTCGGAGGCGCTCGCGGACGCGTCGAAGAGCACCGCGCCCAAGACGCAGCGCGGTTCGCCGACCGTTCAGGGCATGCCCGCAGCGCGGGCCGCGGCGCTGCCCCCGCCGCCACAGGCTGCAGCAGGCGCCCCCGCTTCCAAGGGCCCACGCAAGGGGCGGCGTTCGAGCGCCCCGCCCCCGCCGCACGTGGCCGCG
>DASYCR010000626.1:0-8740 GCA_036500095.1 Polyangiaceae bacterium | reverse complement strand
CGGCAAACCGTGTGAGCCCACGTTCGCGCGCGTGAACTCCACCGCGCGCTTGAGATGATCGAAAACCGTGCCCGACTCGAGCGTGCGCCCGGCCTTGTCCTTGTCGTAGTAGGGCAGGGTCTTGTCGAGGAAAGCGAGGTTGCCGGTTTCCTTCAGGTAGGCGCAGACCGCGAGCACGATCCAGAGCTGATCGTCGCCGTAGTACTTGGGGCGATCTTCCATTTCTCGTGAGTCGCCCTCGTTGGCGACCATGGTCGAGGCGTAGAACTGGTGCATGGCCGAGCCGTTGAGTTTTTGAACGCTCAAGAGCTTCTCGATCAGCTCGCGGGCCTCCTCCGGCATGGCCGACATGGCGCCCATCACGTCTTGCGAGCTGTCGCGGAAGCCAATGCCGCGGCCGCCAAACCCGAGCTGATAGAGCGAAAGATCGCGCGACCAGTTCTTGGTCATGTAGCACTGCCGTGGATTGTGCACGTTCAGCATGCTGTTCATGCTGGCGTTGGGCGTGTCGACTTGGACGTTCGCGAGGTAGTCCGCCCAATACGAGCGCATCGCGCCGAGCGCGGCCTCGAGCGGAGCGGACTCACGGAATTTGCCGAACAGCACCTTGGCCGCCGCGAGGCTCTCGTTGCGCGTGCCTTCTTGCTGCGTGAGCAAGGTGACGAAGCGCTTCGTTTCACCGGGCGCGAGCTTGCCGAGCGGCAAGAGCAGCGCCGCGATGTTGTCGCCGCGCAGGGCTTGCGTGCCGGGCAGCTGCTTGGATTGCAGGCTCTTGGGCGCTTGGAACGTGCCGTACTCGTTGTCACCGAGGAAGGCGCGGCGATCCGTTTCGAAGGAGCTCGCCGGGATGCTGGCCGTGAAGAACGTCTGGCGGATGTCGCGATTCATGAACGCGAACTGCGCGAGGATCTTGCGGCCCGCGGCGTCTTCGTGAGCGACGCTCTGCATGGTTTGGGGCACCCAATCCGCGTTCGTAAACTGCTTGAGCGCGTCGAAGTGCGTGTACTCCGTGACGGGGATCGCATCGAGCTCGAGCGGCTCTTTGCGTAGATTGGTGACGCGCACCTCTTGCACGAGCAGGGATTCACCCGTGGGCACGAAGATCACGAGCTCGGTGCGGATGCCGTACGCCTCGTGCAGGAACTTGCTGTAACCGAGGCCGACCCGACACTCGAATTTGTCGTAAGCGTCGAGCGTGGGCACGAAGAACGGAGAAAAAACTTGGTAACCGTCGCCCGCCGGCGTGCGCAGATACAGCGTCTGCCCCTTGAACTGCGAGCCAGGCAATTGCGGGATGTATTTGGTGATGCGATTGAGCGCGGGGTCGCCTTTGCACAAGAGCAGCCCGCCCGTATGGTCGACGAAACCGCCGAAGCCGAGCGTCCCCACGTAGTTGATCCACTTGACCGGCGTCTTGGGGTTCGTGATCACGTACTCGCGATTCGCGTCGTCGAAGTATCCGTACTTCATGGCTCGACTTTTTCCTTGGGCTGCGGCTTCAGCTCCACCAACCGGGCTGATAGGCGCGCTAGCGCACCAAATTATTGCAGACCCAGCTCGCCTCAGCCAGGGAAAATCTAAACGTTCCTAAGTAACTCAAGCTCGAGTCGGGAACTAGTTCCGGTCAATCCTGCAACCGGTTCCAGCTCGGCGGGAAACTTCATGCGCTGGGGCAGAGGGCACGCGAGCCTAGTCGCTCGCAACGGGCTTGCGAAGGGGGCTCACTTTGGCTTTGGCCGAGTGCGGCCCTTGCCCTGACGCGGTTGTCCTTGGGGTGTTGCTCGCGCACCACAGAGTTCGGACGCTGCCGCAGAGAGTGTGCTGAATGCGGCACAGCTCGACCCAATTTTGCCCGCTACAAAGCCGCACTTTCTCAAAATACCCGGATTTGCCCGATGTGGCGCGAACCTTGCTCAGTCCGGGCCCGTGGCTTGGAGAGCTTGGGAGCAAATGCGGTTCGCGGTCAGGGCCCGCGGGCTTTCGCTCGTGCTGGTGTGCGGCGCGACGCTGATCGGGGGCGCTGCATACGCCGATCCCGGCGCGCCCGCCGAGCGAATAACGGTCGAGGGGCACGTGGTCGCGTTCGAGCTCGGCGACATCGTCGTCGACGTGGCGGCGGAGCAAGGCGCGCAAACGGGAACCGAGCTCGAGCTCTGGCGGCCGCTCAATTTAAAGCATCCGGTGACGGGACAAATCGTGAGCGACCGATTCTTGATCGGTCGCTTGCGGTTGACCCAAGTGCGTGGCGCGCTCGCGCTCGCTCGCCCGGTCGGCAAGCTCGAACACCCGGCTCAAGCCGGCGACATCGTCGTCCTGCATCGCGCGCCCGCCAAGGTCAGCAAGGAGCTGCCCGCCGTCGTGCCTGCGTCGCCAGCTCCAGCTGCGACCGAATCACAAAAGCCTCTGCCAAAACCCGAGATCACGGCGGCGGCTGAGACGCCCGAGTCGCACTCGGAATCGGCGGACGACGAGAACGAAGCGCGCATCGTGAGTCGGCTCTTCGATCGCTTGCGCGGTGCGTCGGTTCAGGCGCGCGTGCTCGCCTACGAGGGGTACGTCAAACGTCGTCCGCACGGCAAGTACGCCGTCGTGCTGTATGAAGAGGCGGCGCAGTTGCGCAGGCTGGTGACGCTCGAATCGGGGCAGCAGGGTGAGCGCGCGCCAGCGGTGAGCTTCGAGCCACCGCGCGAGGCGCGCTCTGCGGCGCCGCTCACGATTGCGCTCGAACTCGGTCGGAGCCCCGTGGCGGCCGTGCTCCACTCGCGCAACGCGGGTGAAGTGGCCTACCGCACGACGCCGATGACGCGCGTGGGGGAGGGCTACTACAGCGCGGACGTCGAGCCATCGCGGCTGAACGCGCCGCGCTTCGAGTATTTCATCGAGGCGGTGCGCGCCGACGGCAGTTCCGTGCCCGCCGTCGCGAGCCCGGAAGAGCCGTTGCTGATCAAGGTGGAAGACGTGCCCACGCCGAAGGCTCCACCGCGCCCGCCCGCGACGTTCATGGTTTCGACCGACTACGCCGACTGGAACAACTGGAAACACAACGACGTCGTGTGGCAGACCGAGGGCTCGGTCGGGATGCGTTTCCGAGACGTCGGCTTGCGCGCGGCGCGCACGGGTTTCGGCGTGTACCGCGGTCGCGGCGGGTCGCTCGAGGATCTCGACGTGCGGCAGCTCGGCGGTCGCAGCGTCGGGCTCACCTACGGGTACCTCGAGGGCGAGTACGGCGTCTCGAATTTTACCGGCCTAATCGGGCGCGTCGTGATCGGCCTCGAGGACAAGGGCGTGACGGGCGGCGCGCAAGCTCTGCTCCGGCTCGGCAATGATCGCGACACGAATCTCGTGATCGGTGGCGAGATCCTTGGCGGCATCGGCTTGCGCGGGATCACCGAACTCCAGCTAGCCACGTTCCCGAACGTGCCGATCCTTTTCCGGACGGAGGTGACCAACCAGCCCGCGGGTTTCTCCGCCGTCGAAACGACTTCGATCGCGCAACCTGCGGGCACGCCGGCGACCCCCGCCAATCCTGCAGACGTGTCGCTGAATCAGGGCCAGGTCGGCGCGCGAGCGATCGCGCAGGTGGGCTATCGGTTCTTGCCGGATCTGGTGGTGTCGATCCGCGGTTCGTATCAAGGGAGAACCATCAACCACGCGGGGCCCGGTGTCGGAGGAGCGGTGGCGTACCAATGGTGACTCGACACGCGCCGACGATTGCGCGCCTGGGCGCGGCGATCATGGCGGCGCTGCTGGCACAAGCCCCACTCGGCGTACTCCACGCGCAAGACAAGCCCAAGCAGCCGCCGGTCGACGTCGCGCAGTTTGCGCCGTCACCCCCCGTGGCGGCGAGCCCGAGCGCGCCCACACCCGCACCGAGCGCGACACCGTCACCGCCGAGCACGGCTGCGGTGCCGCCGAGCGCCGGGCCGGCAAGCGACGAGGTCGCGCCGAGCAACGTGGCGGGTGGACACGCCACGGCGCGCCTCCATCACGCTCCGGTCAGCCAAGCTCCGGCGCATCGCGCGCTGCTCGTCAGCGCGAGCATCGATCATCCGGAGCTCGTGCGCCGCGCGCTGCTCGTGTATCGCACTTCCGGCAAGTCGAGCTTTGCGGAAGCCGAGTTCCGCCGCGCCGCGCCGGGTCCCTACGTGGCTCAGATCCCCGAAGGCGAAGTGAACCCGCCGATCCTCGAGTATGCCATCGAGCTCGAGCTCCTCGACGGCACACGTGACGCGGTCTTCGCGACGCGAGAGAGCCCGGCGCGCGTGGATGTGCCGGAAGACCTGATGGACGCTCGCGAACGGGCGATGCTCGAGCGTCTAGGCGGCCGCCGCTCCGTGTTCGCGGCATCGGGGGACTACGTCGACTTCGGGCACACGCTCGCGGATCGCCTCGACCCGAACGGGCTTGTCACACGCACTAGCGTGCACGACAATTTCTACCGCGTGGAGGGCAGCTTCACGTATCGCCCCTTGCGCGTGGTCACGGAGTTCAGCCTGCGAATCGGCGTCGTGCGCGGAAACTCGCCGGTACCGCTCGACGACTCGCAAGCTCCCGGCAAGACCGGTGCCGATCGCTTCAAGGTCGGCTTGAACTATGGCGCGCCTACGGTGCGCTTTCGCCTCAGCGACATTTGCCACCTCGAGGGCGAGTTTCTGACCAGCGTCACGGAAACGGGCTTCTCCGTCGGGACGGGCGGCGCCTTGTTGATCGGTGATCCATACGGGACGAAGTTGACGCTCGGCTTCGAAAGCATCCAAGTCTTCGGCACGCGCTTCTGGAGTCGCATGGACATCGAGGCGGGCACGCGCGTGACCATCGCGCCGGTGATCGAAGTGACGAACATGCCCCACGCCGCCGACTACGGCGTGCGCCTGATCGGTGAAATCTCGGGCGATCTCGGCGCTGGCTTTCGCACATCAGTGCGCGGAGGCTACCAAGCACGCCGCTTCACGGACGGTGGCCCGAGCGCGGGCGCTACCGTCGGCTACGCGTTCTAGCCGAGCGTACGAGGAGCCGCCGCTAGACGAGCGGCGTGCGATACCAGTGCAGGCTATGGCGACCCGCGAGTGAGCGCGCGCCGAGCTCGCGCGTGCTGCCGCGGTAAGGAACGCGATAAATTCCCGCGGTCGGAAAAGTCAGACAATTGGCGCCGAAAGCGGCCGTACCCTCGCGATCGGTCAGCAGCAAGTCGACCAAAGGTCGGAAGGTGCGGAGTTGCAACACGCCGTCTTCCGCGAGCGAGGCGTGTAGCGCTTCCGGCGATGCCAAGCTGAGCTCTTTCGGTTCGGCGAGCACGGCGGTCGCGACCTGACCGCCGCTCTCCGCAACGAGCAGCGTGGAATGCCGGGGCAGGAGGTCGAGCTCGCACTCGAAGATCGCGTTTCGTTCGTGCGGGTTGAGGCCAAAGTCGACTGAACGCTCGAACAAGACTGCGCCGTCGAACAGCGAAACCGCCCGAAACGCGAGCGACCCTTGCCAAGCGGCTTCACTGTTGTCGAGCGCGGCGTGCACGGTGCACCGCTCGCCGTCGACCAGCAAGCTGAGCAGGCGAGGGGCGTACAGCCGCTTGAGCTCGAACCAGGCCGGCTTGGGTTGGCCAGCCGAGTCGATCAGAGCCCAGCTCTGCACGGGCCAGCAGTCGTTCAGTTGCCAGATCAAACTGCCGCGGCACGAACCGCTGCGGCGATAGTGCTCGACCGCGCAGCGGATGGCGTCGCGCTGGTTGAGCTGCGAATAGTAGACCCAATCTTCGAGCAGCTCCGCTTCCGGATAGTGAAGCGCGACGTAGCCGAGAAAGGTTTCGTAGCCTTTGAAGGTCTTGTCATGCCAGCGGACAGCCGCATCGCGCACGGAGACCGCGCGCACGTCGGCGGGCCCGTACGGCGTCCCCTCGGCCAAGGCTTCACGCCAGACGCGGAGCGAGCAGGAGGAGGCGAAGCCGTACTCCGACGAAAAGCGTGCGGTCGAGTCCCGGTAGTGACGCCAGTCACCGCGGCCGTGCCAAACGTCCCAGTAGTGTTGATCGCCGATGCCGCCCTGATTCGAGTCCTTTTCTCCACCGTACGGCGACGTGGGGATGTAGGGCCGCTCGGGATCGAGAGCCTCCAGCACGCTCGGGATCACGCCTTCGTACAGGTGTTCGCCGTAGTAGCGCGGCGGTGTGCGCTCCGCGCCACCCCATTTCGATTGAAAAAGCTGGAGGTTCTCGTTGTTGCCGCACCAAATGGCGAGGCACGTCCGGTTGCGCAGGCGTGTCACGTTGGCGCGAGCCTCCTGCGCCACGGCTTCCGCGAACGCTCCTTGATCGGGGTAGTACGCGCACGCGAACGGAAAATCTTGCCAAACCAAAAGCCCGAGCTCGTCGCACAGGTCGTAAAAGTCTTCGCTCTCGTACAAGCCACCGCCCCAGACCCGCAGCATGTTCATGCCCGCGTCGCGCGCGGATTCGAGCCGGGTGCGGAGCGCTGCGCGGGTAACACGCGAAGGCAGGGAATGATCGGGGATCCAATTGGCGCCCATCGCCCACAGACGCCGACCGTTGACCTCGAATTCGAACGATTGCCCGTATTGATCGGGCTCCTGCAGCAAGCGAATGCGCCGGAGTCCCAGCCGTGTCTCGCGTCGATCGAGCGCGACCGCGTCGAGCATCGCGCGCGCGGCGCTCGCGTCGCGTGGCAGCGCCTTCACGTCAAAACCGACGGGGCACAGGTAGCTCGCGAGCGGTAAGAGCGGTTGCTGCCCGAGGCCGTTCGGGTACCAAAGCGCGGGGCGTTCGAGCCGCGCGAGCACTCCGTCGCCGATCAGCGGCGGCTCCTCGGCAAGGACGTGGACGAGCACGCCGGCGTCGCTCTTGCCGCGAACGTCCACGACCACCACGCCGTCCGCCTGGTGTCGTTGCGTGACGTGCACGTCGTGAATGAGACCGTCATGCTCGAGCAAGCTGACGGGCTGCCAAATGCCGGCGGAGACCAGGCGCGGCCCCCAGTCCCAGCCGTACATGTACTGCGCCTTGCGCACGAACGAACGCTCGTCGAAGCGCTCGACCCCGCTCGGCTCGATGCCCTCCGCCGTGAGATACGGGACGCGCTCTTGCTCTCCGACTCGCACCGCCGATTCGAAATGAACCTCGAGCAAATTTTCGCCGTCGACGAGCGCATTCGTCACGTCGAGCTCGAGGGGCACGAACATGTTGCGGTGAGCGGCCAGCTCTTTGCCGTTCAGCTCGACCCGACAAACTGTGTCGAGCCCATCGAAACGGAGGGTCCGTCGCGGCGCACCGTTCGTCGGGCGCCAGTCGAAACGCGTCCGGTAGCTGAAATCGCGTTCGTCGATCCACTGCACGCCGAGTTCGTTCTTGAGTTGAAACGGGTCGGCGATCACACCATTTTCGAGCAGATCCAGATGGATGTGGCCAGGTACGCGCGCCGGCAGCCATTCGTGCTTGGAGAAGCCAATCCGCGCGCCTGGTCCTTGCCAGGAGCGCTCCGCGCATTGCCAGCCGTCGTGCAAGAAGCGCCGCTGTTTCATGGCTGCAGGCTATACCACCGCTCGCACGGCTTGGCGGGCGCTCGAGACACTTGATGCTAGTCTCCGGCCGCTTGGAGACTCAGCGTCGCATCGTCGTCCCGCCGCGCGGCCTGTATATCGCCGTATCATGCGCGCTGGCCGGTCTGGTTTTGTACTGGCTGCGGGACGTTCTCACGCCGATCTTCTTGGCGTTTACGATTGCTTACATCCTCGATCCGGTCGTCGATCGCTTCGAAGCCTGGCGCTTTCCGAGGCCGCTCGGGATCGTGATCGTGCTCGGCGGCGTGCTCTCGGCGCTCGCGGCATTCATCGCGTTGGCCTTGCCCGGCATTTTGGCCGAGGTGGCGGCGGTGATCTCCGAGCTGCCCGGCCAGGCCCTGAACGCTTGGGGTTCGCTGTCGGCTGCTCTGGAGCAGCGAGGCTTTCACGTGCCGCACTCGGCCACGGAATGGATCGAGCGCTTCGGCGCGGACGCCAGCTCGCTCGCGGGCAGCGTGCTCGCGCCCGCCGGCGGCATCCTGGGCGGCATCTTGGGCGGCACCTTTTCACTGATCGGCTCGGCCGCCGCCGCGGTGATCGTGCCCGTGCTCGCCGTGTATCTGTTGAACGATTTCGATCGCATCACCGCGGGCATACGGGACCTCCTGCCGCTGCGCTATCGTGAGCGGGTCACTCGCTACGCGCGTGAAGTGGACCAGGTCCTGAGCCAATTCATGCGTGGCCAGCTGACTGTGATGGCGATCATGGCCGTGCTCTACGGCACGGCCTACTCGCTGCTCGGCGTGCGCCTGGCCGTGCTGATCGGCTTGTCCGCGGGCCTTCTGAACTTCATCCCGTATCTCGGTAGCGCGTTTGCGCTTTCGGCGGGGTTGTTCATGTCACTGCTCGGGGGCTGGCATCCGGGACAGCTCGCCGGCGTCGTACTGGCGTATGCGGCGATCCAATCCTTCGAGAGCTTCGTGATCACACCGCGCATCGTCGGCAAGACGGTGGGCTTGAACGAGGTCTGGGTCATCCTCGCCCTGTTCGTGGGTGGGGAGGTGTTCGGCTTCATGGGCATCTTGCTCGCGGTGCCGTCGGCTGCCGTGGCAAAAATCTTCGTTGCGCGAGCGGTCAAAATTTACCGGACGAGTGCTCTGTACACGACACAGCGCGCGGAAGCGCCGAGTGAGCTTGACCCCGCTGAACTCGCGGTGAGCCCGGAAGTCGTCGC
>DASYCR010000625.1:0-4257 GCA_036500095.1 Polyangiaceae bacterium | reverse complement strand
TCGAGCCACTCGAGCTCGAACGACGTCAGCTGGCCGAGCGCCGCCCGATCGAGCGCTCGATTCGCGTCGACGCGCAGCCGTCCGTGCGCGGGGCAGACTGCTTGGAGTTCATGCAGAACGGCGAGCTCTCGGGTGAAAGCGTCGGAGCGCCCAAGCTTGAGCTTGAACGTGCAGAGACCGCGCTCGAGTGCGTCTCGCATATCCTCGACAGCCGTGTCGAGGTTCGTGAGTAGCGCTGCGATGGGGCGCGGCGAGCCAGGCTCGGGCAGAGCGGCGATCGCTTGCCAGGCGGGGATCCCGAGCGCTCGCGACCAAAGATCGATGAGCGCGGTCTCGAGCGCGCAGCGAGCCGCGGGGAACTGTTGGTCAACGAGCTCGCTCGCGCGCGAAAGCTCGGAGCGGAGCTCGGACACTTGGACGCGCTCGCCGAGCGCGCCGAGATCGAGCTTGTGCAGCGCTGCTTCACAGCCGTCTAGGGTGTCCGGACTGAACGACGGGAGTGGACTGCACTCACCGAGCCCAACGTTTCCGTTGCTGTCCTCAATGCGGAGCAAGAGGTGCTCGCGCGCACTCCAACGGGCGTGCGCATTTTCCGCACTGGCGCTCAGGGTTCTGCGTGTTCGCTCGAGGCTGACCCGCAGCGTCACGGCTTCCATCCTGAGCCAAGCCAGGCGGGAGCCGACAGACCGAGCGCAAAGAGCACCCCGTATGCGAGCAAGAGCCCGGCGGTGCGCCCCAAAAGCGGGTTCAACGCGCGCCCCTCGCCGCGGCTCACGGAGCGCTCGAGTCGGAGCGCGAGAGGGGCCGACAGCAGCGGGAGCAACACGAAAGCCCCGGCACTCGCCGATACGAGCAAAGCGACCGGTACGGCGTAGCTCAGGAGCAAGAGCGCTCGATACTCCGCGAGCGCTCCGGTGCGGCCAAACCGCACGGCCAGCGTCCGTTTGCCGGCGCGAGCATCCGTCTCGCGATCGCGCAGGTTATTCACGACCAGAATGGCCGTGGCCAGCGCGCCGACGGGCAGCGCGGCCCACAGCGACAGCCACGGCATGCGTCCGAGTTCGACGAAGGCCGTGCCGCACACCGCGATCACCCCAAAAAACAAGAACACGAACACGTCGCCGAGGCCGTGATAACCGAGCGGGTAGGGGCCGCCGGTGTACGCGATCGCGCTCGCGATCGAGAGCAGACCGATCAGCAAGATCAGAGGTCCCGCGACGAGCGTGAGATACACACCGAACCCGAGCGCGAGCGCGAACACGAACCACATGCCGCGGCGCATTTGCGCGGCGTCGATCAGCCCGGCCTGCACGGCGCGCGTCGGGCCAAGTCGTTCGGCGGTGTCGGCGCCGCGCTCGTGGTCGAACACGTCATTGGCGAAGTTTGCGCCGATTTGTAGGAGCAACGCGCCGCCGAGGGCAGCCAACCCGGCGGGCCAGCGCACGGCACCGGTCGCCGCGGCGCATGCGCTGCCCACCACCACCGGTACCGCCGCGGCGCTGAGCGTCTTGGGACGGCTCGCGAGCAGCCACGCTTCCACGGACCCGGCGCGAATCGAGGGCGAGCTGCCGACGGTGACCATGGATCAGGGCAGGCGCTTGAACTTCTTGAAGTTCGGCTTGCGCTTTTCGACGAACGCATCGCGGCCCTCTTTGCCTTCCTCCGTGAGGTAGAAGAGCAGCGTCGCGTTGCCGGCGAGTTCCTGCAGACCGGCTTGTCCGTCGCAATCGGCGTTGAGCGCGGCCTTGAGGCAGCGAATGGCCATCGGGCTATTGGCGAGCATCTCGCGACACCATTTGACGGTCTCGGCCTCGAGCTCGTCGTACGGCACGACGGCGTTGACGAGCCCCATCTCGAGCGCTTGGCGAGCGTCATACTGGCGACACAAAAACCATATCTCACGCGCTTTCTTCTGTCCGACGATGCGCGCCATGTAGGACGCGCCATAGCCGCCGTCGAAGCTGCCGACCTTGGGTCCGGTCTGGCCGAAGCGCGCGTTGTCCGCCGCGATCGTCAAGTCGCACACGAGGTGCAGCACGTGGCCGCCGCCGATCGCGTAGCCCGCGACCATCGCCACCACGGGCTTTGGCAGCGTGCGGATCTGACGTTGCAGGTCGAGCACGTTGAGGCGGGGCACGCCGTCCGAACCGACGTAGCCGCCGTGTCCGCGCACTTTCTGATCACCGCCGGCGCAAAATGCGTCTTTGCCCGCGCCGGTCAGGATCACCACGCCGATCTCCGAGTCGTCGCGGGCGTCGGCGAACGCGCGACTCATTTCGGTCACCGTCTGCGGGCGAAAGGCGTTGCGCACGCGGGGTCGATTGATCGTGATCTTCGCGATGCCGTCGGCTGATTTTTCGTAGAGGATGTCTTCGAAGCCGCTGCTCGGCTGCCATTCGACTTGAGTCATGTGAACGGTTCCTTTGCTAGGAGTTCGGTAATCAGATCCGGGCGTTCGAGCAAGAGGTCATGCCCTGCGTCCGGCGCGTACACAACTTGGGCGCGGGGTAGGGCGTCGGCCATCTCGCCCGCGAGGGCGCAGAACTTGGCGTCGAGCGCGCCCGCTACGAGGCAGACCGGCACGCGGATTTCCGCGAGGCGCTCGCGGTAGCTCGGCATGCGGCCGAGGCCAGTCACCTCGAGTGAGCGCGCGAGGCCGAGCGGATCGTGACTGAGTCGCTCGTGGCGCTTTCGCTCGCGGAGCTCGAGCGGCAGACGCGCCTGCGAGTTCCAGATGGGCTCGGCCTGCCACGCCGTCACGAATGCCTCGAGTCCGCGCTCTTCGAGCAGCGTTTGCCAGTGGCGATCGGCCAGGACGCGGGCTTCGCGCTCTTCGCTCGTGATGAGCCCGGGGTGCCCGCTGATCAGCAGCAAGCTCGCGACGAGGGCTGGATGGCGCACGGTGAGCCCGAGCGCGAGGCGCGCGCCGAGTGAATAACCCACGAGGGTGAGTGGCGCCCGTGCGGCGGTGAGCGCGGCCAAGCGATCGACTTCTTGCTCGAAGCTGCCCGTCTCGGCTGACGCGGGAGCGCCGGAGTGACCGAGCAAGGGCGGCGTGAGCGCCGGGCGCTGCAAGCCTTCGAGCACCGCGGCAAAGCTTTTCGGGCTGCCGGTGAAGCCGTGCAGTAGGCAAAGAGCCGTCACGGCGCCGCCTCGCGCAATAGCTGCGCGAGCCGAGTGAGCACGCGCTGGTCGGCCGCGCGCGCGCTGGTCGGCTCGACCACGACGTGCAGCACGGTGGTGCCCGACGTGGCGAGAGCGTCCGCGATTGCGCGGCGAATCTCGGCTCGTTCGCTGACGCGGCGATAGGCGTGCCCGAAAACCCCGGCGGCTTGAGCGAGATCCGCGTGGGGCGGTGTGAGCCAATAGTCGGCCGTGCGCGGATCGGTGTCGAGCAAAGGCGCCACGGGGAGCTGCTCGAAAATGCGCCCGCCGCCGTTGTCGAGCACGACGATCACGAGCGGCACTTGGGCGGCGCGCGCGGCGGCCAAGCCACCCAAATCGTGCAGGAAGCTCACGTCTCCCAAGAGCAGCAGCACCGGATCGCCTGCAAAGCTCGCGCTGCCTGCCGCGCCCGCGACGAGGCCGTCGATGCCGTTGGCTCCGCGCTGGCAGAGCACGCGCGTGGCTCCGGACCGGCCGCGCCCATAGGCTTCGATCTCTCGGATCGGCAAGCTGTTGCCCACCGCGAGCAGCAGGTTGTCGGGCAGCGCGTCCGTGATCTCGCGCACGGCCTGAGGCTCGGAGAGCGCGCCCGGTCGTGAAAGTTCATCCTCGACGGCGCGGAGCGCGAGCTCGCTCGCGTTACGCCAGCTGGCGAGCCAAGTTTGGCGTCGGGCGCCGAGCTCGGCACCCTTTGCCGCTGCGCGCAGCCCGTCCGCGGTGGCTTGCGCGACGCGCGAGAGCTCGCCCAGCACGAGCTCATGAGCTAGACCGTGCGGATCCGGAAAGGCGAAGCGCGAGACGACGATGCGGCGCTCACCCCAGCCGCGCGCGAGCAGGCGCTCGTAGCCGCCGGAGGTGAGGGGCGGACCGAAGCTCACGATCAAATCAGGCTGAGTTTTTTCGGAGAAAATGGGCGCTCTGAGCAACCAATCAAAGCCGTCGATGCGACGCTCGTGGTCACCGAGAGTTGCCCTCGAGCGAAGCTGACTCGGCGACTCGCACAGCACCGGAAAGCCGCTAGCGTCCGCCAACGCCGCGAAGGCGGTCGCGGCAGCGGGCTCCGCGACCGAGCGTGGACCGACTACGATCAGC
>DASYCR010000624.1:0-2074 GCA_036500095.1 Polyangiaceae bacterium | reverse complement strand
AGGAAGAACAGCCGTGTTCACGCGCGATCACGAGTTGCGCGTCGGCGAGCGAGACCTTCGCGGCGAATACGTCGGCTGCGCTGCGGTCGCGAAACTTACTGTGGCTTTTTGCGAAGCGCGCCGCGGCCGCTGAGTCGCGTTCGGCGAGCGCACGTTTGAGCTCTTTCGCAAGCTTGCGATAAAAGCCGAGGTTTGGCGAAATGGGTTGTCGCGCGTCCATGGGACCTACTTTCAGGGGAGGTCGGATGTCCGCGAAACCGGCCTGAAAGAGGGTCGACGATCGACTGAACCGAAGAGCGACAGGTGGGTACGACCCTTTCCGCGGACAGAGGCACCCTGCGTGCCGAACGCAAAGCTATCAGCGCCCAGCGCGGGTTACCAGCTCAGAGTTCGCGGTGCTACCCTGCGCCGGCAATCAAGAGGAGAGGAGCGCGACATGTCCAAAGTGACTTCATATCAGCCTGGGACGTTTTCTTGGGTGGAGCTCGGCACGACCGACTCCGACGCGGCAAAGAAGTTCTACGGTGCGCTGTTCGATTGGACCTTCGAAGACATGCCGGCGGGTCCCGGGATGATTTACACGATGTTCAAACGCGGGGCGGACTACGCGGGCGCTCTGTACGCGCTCGGCGGCATGCCGAACATGAAGGACGTGCCGCCGCACTGGGAGTCGTACATCACCGTGGAGAGCGTGGACGCGACCGCGACGCTTGCCAAGGACGCGGGCGGCACGTTGCTGAAGGAGCCGTTCGACGTGTTCGACGTCGGGCGCATGGCGGTGATCAAGGATCCGACGGGCGGCGTATTTTGCGTGTGGCAGGCCAAAAAGCACATCGGCGCGGGCGTCGTGAACGAGCCGGGCGCGCTCGCCTGGAGCGAGCTCTACACGCCCGATCCCGAGCAAGCCGGCAAGTTCTACTCCAAGGTGATCGGCTGGGTTCTACACGCGGTCGATATGGGGCCGATGGGCACGTACACGCTGTTCAAGGACGCGCGCGGTGGCGACGACAGCAAGGGCGGCATGCTGAAACCAACTCCGGAAATGGGACCCGTGCCGCCGCACTGGCTCGCCTATCTCGGTGTCGTGAACTGCGATGCCAGCGCGAAGAAGGTGAGCGAACTCGGCGGTAAGCTGCTTCTGCCGCCCACGGATATCCCGAACATCGGCCGCTTTGCGATCACGCAGGATCCGCAAGGCGCCGTATTCGCGCTCTATCAACACGGCCACTGATCGTCAGGCTTGCCTGGCCTGCGCGCTCACGTTTCGGAGTCAGAAGTGCAGCGCGAGCGAAGCGCCCTGCGCGGCGTGCGCGTCTAGCGCAGCCTCTGCTTCGCGCTGATAACCGAGCGAGCCGAGCTGGAGTGGTTCGACGCTGATGTGCGCTTGGTCGCGCTCAGACAAGAGCACGCCGCCGACGATCGTCGAAACGATGAGCACGCCAATTCCGCCGGCGAGCAGCGGTCCGTTGAACGTCTCACGCCGACGGCAGAAGCCAGCCGGGTCGCAGACGAGCTCGTCACTGCCGGCGAACGCGATCATCACGATGCCGCCGACCACCCCCGTCACGCCGATTGCCCAGCCGGCGGCGCGCGTGCCGCTGCGATCCGTGTAGCTGGCGCGCAGCAGCGCAGGTCCTTCGATGTTCATGGGCCCGTACGCCGGCACGGCGGGTCCGCCGTCCTTGGCCAGCGCGAGCTGGTAGTTTCCGAGCGGCATGCGAGTCGCGCACGCTCCCTGGCAGATCGGCGCGTACAGCGGCGCGACGCGGTAGCCCGCGTACCAACCGTGACGCCAGCGGCGCACCAGGCCGTATGGGGCGACGCCGCTCACACTCAGTAGCTCGAGCCCAGGCTCGTCCGGCGCGAAGCGTACAGGAGCGCCGCCTGCGTTCTGCCAGGTGCCGCGCTGCGCTCCGCGTGGCGGTCGCGGGCGAGTGTCGGAGCTGGGCGGCTCATCGTAGTAGTAGCCGGGAGGTTGCGCAGGATAGCCGGGGGGCTGAGCAGCAGGCGCGGGAGGCTGCGCGGAAGGTGCGGGAGGCTGCGCGGGAGGCGTCGGCGCCGCGCGCGCGCCCTT
>DASYCR010000623.1:0-7930 GCA_036500095.1 Polyangiaceae bacterium | reverse complement strand
GGACGGGACGCGGGCGCGCCGCGTTAGCGTCGCGCCCGCGACGACTAGATCCCGAGATTGACTTTTGGTTTCGCGGGCGGAGCTGCCGGGGCCACCGGAGCAACCTGCACGACGGGCGGCGGCGCGGACGCCGCCTGGCCGCCTTTGGCCGACTTGGCTTTGACGCTCTTGCTCGCGGCGGGCAGATGCGCTTGAGCGGGCGCCGTTGCTGCTGCTGCAGTCTCCTCAGGTGCAAGCTGCGATGCGGCAGCACTCGGGATCTGCGGAACGACCTGCGGCACGACCTCCGCGGGGGCGCTCGGCACGGGCGACGCTTGGCTCACGACCGGCTCCACGCTGGCCGCGGCCGCATGGTCGCCGCCCTGTTTGTGCAGAGCAAAACCCACGACTCCCGCGGCGACGAGAGCGAACCCCAACCCGGACAAGAGGAACAAGGGCGCTCTGCTCTTGCGCTGCGTGGTGCTGAACCCTCCGCCGAGCGCGCCATGCCCGTCTGTCGCCGACAGGCCGCTCAGGGAAGCCTGACCGCGACCGGACATCGCCGAAACGCCGCTGTCGCCGAACGCGGCGTTCCCGGATGACACGTTCGGCAGGTTCGGATGGGTGCTCGGCTGCGCGCCCGGCGAGCCCTCGCACACGCGACGCAGCTCGCTCGCGGCTTCCCGGGCGGAGGTGAAGCGGACGCTCACGTCACGAGCGCAGGCGCGCGCAAACCACTGGTCGAAACCCGGGGGTACGGGGCCGAACTGCGACGGGATCGGCATCGGACGCGCGCAGATCGCGAGCAACAAGCCACCGAGCGTCTCTGCGTCGAACGGGCGACGCCCGAGGATGCACTCGAAACAGATCACGCCGAGCGCCCAAATATCCGCGCGAAAGTCGAGTGACTTGATGCCCTCGGCCTGTTCGGGGCTCATGTAGTAGGGCGTGCCGAGCACGGCTCCCGTGCGCGTGGCTCCCGACGCCGAAGCCGTGAGGCCGCCCTGTGTGGTCGCCTTGGCGATGCCGAAATCCAGCACCTTGGCGATCTCCTCGTCGTCGTTGCGCACGAGGTAAATATTGTCTGGCTTGAGATCGCGATGCACGATGCCGGCTTCGTGCGCGCGCCCGATGGCGCGTGACACGTGCGTCATGATGCGCGTCGCCTCCGCGAGGCTCAGGCGATTGACTCGCGTGAGCCTGTCCGCCAAAGACTCGCCCTCCAAGAGCTCCATGGCGATGTACGGCACGCCGTTGTCCACGCCGTGGTCCAAGATCTGTACGACGTGCGGGCTGCGCAGGGACGCAGCAGATTGGGCTTCTCGCAGGAATCGTCCGAGCGCCTCGCCGTTGTTGGCGATGCTGGGATCGATCAATTTGATGGCGACGGGCGAATGCAGGCTGAGGTGCTCTGCCAACCAGACCGAGCCCATGCCCCCTTGGCCGAGCTGCCGGCCCAGCCGGTATTTGCCCGCGATGATCGTGCCTTCCATGCGCTGCCTGCTGCGTCCGAGGCTACCTTCGCCGTGTGGGCGAAGCAAATAGCCCGCTCTCAGACTGCGCTATTCGTCACTTCTTGAGTGAGTCACAGTCGAGAGTGCTCGTGAGGCGCCGCACTTCCCCAGACCAGCGCGAACCGTCCGAGAACTCGCCCCAACGGCTCTGCGGGAAGTCACAGCCGTACGTCTGACCGTCGGCGTCCTTGTACGAAACGCTATAGGTCTCGCTGCGCGTCCCTTCCCGCTCGCAGCCGACACAGGCGCCCGTTCGCGCGAGCTTCAGGTCCGGCCAATGCACGCCCGACACGCCGCTGCCCTGCGCGAGCTCGGTCCGCGCCAGGTGCCAGCGCTCGATCGTGTAGTCGCATTTGTCGTCGTAGACGGGTTCGCTCTTGAACTTCGGCGTGCACTCCTGCTTCTCGTGAAAAGTCCCATCGCCGTTGTCGACCTTGCGCGTGCTGCAGCTTTGACCGTCCGGCACCTGCTTGCTGGAGCGCTGCTCGCGATGACGACTCACGCTGCCAGCGCCCGCAGGTAGCGCGTCACACCACGACGAATCGTGCACCGGACCGAACGTGTCGACCGAGATCGTGCGCTTCCAGGTGTGACCGCTGACCGTGAGCGCGTCGTCCTTCTTCCAAAGCACGAGCGCGAGCACGCTGCCGATCACGAGCAGCAGCACCACGCCCGCCGCGACGAAGCAACCGAGATACGACTTTTTCTTGAGCGGCGGAGCCACCGGCGCACTCGCTCCGCTGAGCTCGCGCTGCGCGTCGGCCGCGGTTTGACCGGCGTAGCCGGCGCCCGCCGCGAGCAATTGATCCGCGCGCTGAGCGACCGCGCCGCCCTCCTCGAGCGGTGCGCCGCACGTGCCGCAATGCTTGGCCGCGCGGCTCGTCGCGTTGTTGCAGTAGCGACAGACGATGTCCGCGCCGACGTACACGTGATCCTGCACGGCGATTCGCTCGCTGTCAGGCGGGAAATAGCGGGCGTTCGCGTCTTGCTGCGCTCCGCAGTTCGGGCAGTGACGGTGCGTGAGCCCGAGCAGCTTGCGCTGACCGCAAAAGCGGCAGTCCCAGAGCATCTCGTAGGCGGGCGCGTTCATGCTTCCGCAGGCTTCGGGTAGCCGATCAAATAGGTGAGCTTGGTCGGCACGCGCGGCACCGGCAAGCGGCCGATGTCCCACACGTAGTCGTTCGCCGGCAGCGAGTTCACGAGCTCGTGCAGCTCTTCCGGCTCATAGGCGCGCAGACACGAAACCACGCCGTCCCAGGCCGTACAGAGCGGCACGACCGGGACCAGATACGTAAGCAGCAAGCGGCGCAGCGTCAGCGGTCGAATGAAGGGCGTGACCGCGAGCAACGCCAGCGTGCCGACCACGATGCCCAAAATGCTCGGCGCGGAGCGATTCGCCAATTCGACGACGGCGATGCCGCGGCGCTGACCGACCGCGTCCGCCAAACACGCGCGCGCGCTGTCCGGCGGCAGATGGTGAAAGCCATTGCAGATCAGCCGAAAGCCGTCGAGCGACTCCGGCACCGCCGTGGCGTCCACCGGGTCCACTCGGAAATGAACCGAGCCGCCGCCCTCGGCTTGCATGCGCGCGAGCCGCGGCACGTTCGGGTAAAGATCCGTCAAGACCACGCTTAGCGATCCCTGCTCCCCGCTGACGAGCTCGCGGATGGCGAGCGCGGGCCCGCCGCCGCCGGTGCACAGATCCACGATCGTGTCGTCCGCCGTGGCGTCGAGCGCCGAGCGAAAGCGGGGCGCGAACGCGCGATACGCGATGTGTCCGCGACGGCCCATGAAGCTCAGAAAATCCGTCATGCACTCCCGCACCATCCCGGGAAACCAAGGCAGATCCTCGAATTCGAACAGCTGTGCGCGTCGCACGCGGATAGGCTAGTACCAGTAGGGAAGTATTTGCGAGACCGTAAAGAAGACCCCGACGCTCTCGGCGTCTACGTACACTTTCCGTGGTGTTTGAAGAAGTGCCCTTACTGCGACTTCTTGAGCGTCGCGCGCGAGCGCAGCACGATTCCACACGCGGCCTACGCGGACGCCGTGCTCGCCGAGCTCCACGCGCGACGCCGCACGCTGGCAGCGCCGCGCATCGCCAGCATTTTCTTCGGGGGCGGCACACCGTCCCTGTGGGAGCCGAACGAACTCGGCCGTGTGCTCGCCGAGATCCTGGCGGCGTTCGACGCGCGCGCGTCCGACGTCGAAATCACAGTGGAGTGCAACCCGACGAGCTTCGACGTCGAGCGCGGCCGAGCGCTCGCCGCTGTGGGCGTCAACCGCGTGAGTCTCGGCGTGCAGGGGCTCGACGCTCAGCGCCTGGCGTTCCTCGGACGCCTGCACGACGTCGACGGCGGGCTCACGGCCGTGCGCGCCGCGCTCGCCTCCGGCGTGAACCGCGTGTCCGCCGATTTTATTTTTGGGGTGAGCGGGCAAGCTCCCGACGCTGCCGCGCGCGAAGCTCGCATGCTGGCCGAGCTCGGGACCACGCACTTGAGCGCCTACGCGCTCACCATCGAACCGGGCACGCAGTTCGGCGCGCTCGCGCAAAAGGGCCGCCTGCCCTTGCTCGACGACGGCGCGGTCGCAGACTCATTCGCGGCCGTCGAGAGCACGCTGGAAGCAGCCGGCTTCGAGCACTACGAGATCAGCAACTACGCGCGCAACGGCGAGCGCTCACTGCACAACCTCGGCTATTGGCGCGGCCGGTCGTACCTCGGGCTTGGTTGCGGGGCGTTCGGCACGCTCACGCGGGCCGGGACGCGCTATCGCTATCGCAACACGCCCTCACCGGAGCGTTACCTCGACGCGACCAGGCAATGGCCCGACGCCGAGCTCTTCCGCGAAGGCGGGCTCATCGCGAGCTACGAAGTGATCACGCCGGCGACCGCGCTCGTCGAGCAGATCCTGCTCGGCCTTCGCCTCGCGGATGGCATCGATATCGACGAGTGCGCTGCCCGGCTCGGCGCACAGGCCTGGCCCGCGGAGCGCTTGCGCGCGCGCGAACGACTCACGAGGAGCGGCGACCTGATCGACGACGCCCAGCGACTTCGCATCCCACGCAGTAGCTGGCTCTTCGCGGACCGCATCATCCGCGAGCTTATATAGTGTCGGGGGGACAGCCCCCGCTTCATCCACGGCGCATCCACGCCCGTGCCCCCCGAGGTTTTCGCCCGCGTTTTCGCGGCTTGCGCGTCGCGAAACGCCACGCTTGTAGCGATAGCGGATTCCCCGGCTTCACGAAACGCCACCAACTCGTCGCGAGCGCGTAGGCTTTTCGCTCCTTTGACGTCCGACACCGGGAATATCCAGGGCCATCTCGCCGTAATCCATACCGAATCTGATTGCAGCGGGAAGGCTATGCGCTATTGTTCGCCCGACAATCGAACGGTTCCGGTACGGCACGACCCCTCTGGTTTTGGGCTCGCGACTTTCCGAGCCGCAACGAAAACTGAAGAGGAGATACTGGTCATGGGAAATCGTCTGTACGTCGGAAACCTGTCTTTTCATTCCGACACGGAAGCAGTGCGCGCAGCGTTCACGGCATTTGGTGAAGTGACTGACGTGCACATCGTCACTGACCGGGCCACGGGCCAATCCCGCGGGTTCGCGTTCGTCACGATGGGTTCGGATGAACAAGCTCAACGCGCCATCGAAGGCGTGAATGGTCAGGTGATCGACGGCCGTCCGTTGCGCGTCAACGAAGCGGAAGAACGTCCGCAGCGTGGCGGTGGTGGCGGCGGTGGTGGTGGTCGTGGCGGCGGCGGCGGTGGTCGCGGCGGCGGCGGCGGTGGTGGTCGTGGCGGTGGTGATCGCGGTGATCGCGGTGGCCGTCGCGAACGTTGGTAGTCCATTCCGGAGCATGAACTTTGTCGAGACCGGCAGCTGAGACCAGTAGTGCGAACGGAGCACGCCACGCCCCAGGTGAGGCGCGGCGCGCTTTGCTCGACAAAGCCGCAACCGCGGCGGGAACGCTCTGGGCTCAGCGCTGGTGCGACGAATTGCGACGCGAGGGCCGGCCAGTCGTGGGCGGCTGGCCCGGCACGCTGCGTGAGGCCCGCGCGCAAGTCAACGCGCACCTGGGCATGTCCCTCGGCAAGCGGCGCCTTTCCTTCACTCGTGAAGAGCTGGAGCGCGCGGCAAAGACCGCCTACACGGCCGCCAAGAATAGCTGGCTCGCCAAGGTCGATCGCGAAGAAGACGACGACATCGACGAGTACGACGATTGAATCGGTGGCGCGCTGAGCCTGTCCTCACGGATCGGTGGCGCGCAGAGTACGTTGGCAGAGGCGCTAGAGCAGCGTTCCTCTGAGCATCAGACTGCCGACGGTAAAATAAATGACGAGCCCCGTCACGTCCACCAGGGTGGCAACGAACGGTGCGGAAGCGCTCGCTGGATCGAAGCCGAGTTTGCGCAGGATAAACGGCAATACGGAGCCCGCTAGAGTACCGAAGGTCACCACGCCGATCAGACTGAAGAACACGGTTTCCGCGACCCGCAGATAGTGCGGGCCGTAGATCGGGCTCACGGCCTGCCAGGCGACGATCCGAAAAAAGCCGATCACGCCGAGCATCGCGCCCAGGGCCAGGCCCACGGCGAGCTCGCGCCGTACCACGCGCCACCAGTCGCGGATGCGCACTTCACCGAGAGCCATCGCGCGAATCACGAGCGTGGAAGCCTGTGAGCCCGAATTGCCACCGCTCGAAATGATCAGCGGGACGAACAGAGCGAGCACCACGGCGCGCGCGATCTCGTCTTCGAAATAAGCCATCGCCGAAGCGGTCAGCATCTCGCCCAGGAAGAGGGCCGCCAGCCAACCCCCGCGCTTCTTCGCCATGCGCACGAACGCGATCTGCAGGTAGGGCTCCTCGAGGGCCTCCATACCGCCGAATTTTTGGATGTCTTCGGTGGCCTCTTCCTGCACGACATCGACGATGTCATCCGCGGTGACGATGCCCTTCATGCGACCGTCGGGATCGACGACGGGTATCGCCATCAGATCGTTTTTTGCGAAGATACGGCTCACCTCTTCTTGGTCGAGCTCTGCGCTGACGGTGACGACGTTGGTCACCATGATGTCGCGCACTTTCTTGTCGGATTTGGCGACGAACAGTTGGCGGAACGAGACGACGCCGAGCAAGCGCTGCTGCTCGTCGGCCGCGTACGCGTAGTAGAGCGTCTCGACTCGCTCGCGCGCCTGCTTGTGCAGGTAGCTGATCGCTTCGTCCACCGTCATGTCCGGCCGCACGCGCGCGTAGCGCGGGTTCATCAGACCGCCGGCTTCGTCCTCGGCGTAGGCGAGCAGCGCAGAGACCTCTTTGCGCGTCGGCTCGTCCAGCAACGCCGAGAGCCCGTCGCGCTGCGGGGCGGGCGCGCTCTGCAACAGATCCGCGGCGTCGTCGGGCGGCAGCAGCCGCATCCAGACGCGGCGCTCCTTCTCCGGTAGCGCGAGCAAGAGCTTGGCCATGTCGGCCGGCGATAGACTGAGGAAGAACTCCTCCGCGTCGGCCTGCTTCAGAATGCGAAAGCCCGAGGCTCGATCAGCGATTGAAAGCACGACCCAGGCGTCGCGCAGATCATCGAGGGGTAGAGCAGGCCCCGGATAGTCGCTGAGGGTGGGCGGCATGGGAACGACGGGAGGCGCCTCGTGCGGCGTCCTTGCTCGGCGAACTAGCACTCGCCCGCTGCAGATCTCCAGCTATTTCGGCTGATTCGCGCGGGGGGACCCGCACGGCCTGCCCGAGCTCGACTCCAATCCGACCCCCGCGCGGTGTAGACTCCCCGCCCATGCTCAAGCTCGGCCTCCTGCTCCCCGCGCTCTTAACTCTCGGTTGTCACAAAACCGACGCAGCACAGAATGTGCCGCTCACGACGGCGGAACTGGTGGCTGTTCGGGCGGACGAGAACGGCTTTACGCCGAGCGCGATCGCCGTACAAGCAGGACACAAGCTCAGGCTGCGTTTCACGCGCACGACCGACCAGACTTGCGCCGACAAGGTCGTATTTCCCGAAGCGGGCATAGAAAAGGATCTGCCGCTGAACCAACCCGTCGACGTCGAGCTACCTACGGACCAGAAACGCACGCTTTCGTTTCAATGTGGCATGGGCATGTTCAAGAGCGCAGTCGTCGTGCGCTGAACCCGGCCGCTCGCCGCCCCAAGTGCAGGCCACTCCTGGCCGCCTCGCGCCGAATTTCCGCATTTGTCGTGCTCGAGCGGCAGATAGCGACAATCTGGGGCGATGTTTCACGCGGCGCGCCGCGCCATCGGGCTTGACCGCTTCCACCGTTAGACTCAATCTAAATCCATGAAACGCGCGACGCTCGACGCACTCTCGGCCAAAGGCATTCAGCCTTCGGCTCAGCGCGCCGCGATCGCGGACTACGTGCTCTATACCTCGGAGCATCCATCCGCAGACCGCGTGTGGGCCGAGG
>DASYCR010000622.1:0-3524 GCA_036500095.1 Polyangiaceae bacterium | reverse complement strand
CTGAGTCGATACTGCGATACATCGAGCAGACGTTCACGCAGACCCGCATCGAGCCGTTGCGGATCGCCGAAGAGGGCTCGGATGGGCTCATCGACGACTCCCGGCACACCGGTCTTGATCATGTAACGCGAGACGAGGCGCCGTCCGATCCAAGGCAACGCGGCTGGCAGCCAGGACGACAGCGCCGCGAGGCCGCGCAGGTTGCGACCCCAAGCGAGCGGCAACGCCAAAGCGGCCAGGCTGACGGCCGCCACGAGCTCCGGTGCTCGGCAGGCGACGTCGAGCGCCAGCGCTCCCCCGAGCGAGTTCCCCGCGAGGACCCAACGCGTGCCGCTCGGCGCTTCGCTCTGCAACACATGCTGGACCACGAGCGAGAGCGTCCGAAAGTCGACGCGGCGCCCGCCCGTGCGAGACCGCCCAAAGCCCGGTAAATCGAGCGTCAAGACTTGCGCTCCGAGCTCGGCCGCGAGCAGCGGCGCGACGCCGTGCCAAGTCACCGCGTTGCCTCCGAGGCCATGCAAGAGCAGCACGTGCGAGCGATCGCCGCCACGGAAGCGATCGACCTGCAGCTCGAAGCCGTTCAGCGCGAGCGCGCTGCTCTCGAGCGGCGCGTGTGGGAGACCCGGCGGTTCTAGCGGCATATGGCGCCGAGCCTACGACGCTCTTGCTCAGCTGTGGGCGGTTGATTGCGAGGTTCGAGGCGCGCTGGCGTCGCTCGCGACTTCGTGCTCTGCGCCGTTGCTGCGGCGCGCTTCGGCGTGGAGCACCTTAGTGAACACTTCCGCCAGGTGCTCGACCGCGATGAGCTCCAGGTTACGTCGCACGTCGAGGGGCACGTCGTCCAGATCTTTGACGTTCGACGCGGGTAGCACGACACGCGTGAGGCCTTCGCGGTGCGCCGCGAGTACCTTCTCTTTGATGCCGCCGACCGGCAGCACGCGGCCGCTCAGCGTGATTTCGCCGGTCATCGCTGTCCTTTCCAACGCGAGCCGCCCGCTGAATAGAGAGACGAGCGCCGCGGCCATGGCCACGCCCGCGGATGGGCCGTCTTTCGGAATACCGCCGGCCGGGACGTGGATGTGCACGTCGGTGTGCGCGAACACCTTTTCCCGAACGCCGAGTTCGCGCGCGTGCGAACGCACGTAGGAGAGCGCCGCTTGGGCCGACTCCTTCATCACGTCGCCGAGCTTGCCGGTCAGTAGCAGATTGCTCCGGCCGGGCATGGCAAGCGCCTCGATCGTAAGCACCTCGCCGCCATCCGGCGTCCAGGCGAGGCCCAAAACTGCCCCAGGCGTGTCAGGCGATCGCGCGCGTTCGAAGCTGCGCGGCGCCACGCCGAGCAGCTCCCCGATGCGCGCCTCGCCGATCGCGCGCGGGGGGTCTTTGCCTTCCGCGATCGCGCGCACGGTCCGGCGCAGCACCGTCTCGAGTTCGCGCTGCAGGCCGCGCAGACCGGCCTCGCTCGTATACTCACGAATCACGCGCAGCACGGCGTCGTCGTCGAACTCGAGTCCGAGCGCAGCGAGTCCGTTGTCTGTGATCGCGCGCGGGAGCAGGTGGCGGCGGGCGATGCTCAGCTTTTCGCGCTCGGTATAACCCGATAGGGTGATTACTTCCATCCGGTCGCGCAGCGCGGGCGGCACGGGATCGAGCAGATTGGCCGTGCAGATGAAAAGCACACGCGACAGGTCGAACGGCACGTCCAGGTAGTGATCCACGAAGCTCGAGTTCTGCTCCGGGTCCAGCACCTCGAGCAGCGCGGAGGCCGGATCGCCGCGGAAATCGCTGCCCAGCTTGTCGATTTCATCCAGCACGAACAGCGGATTGTTGGAGCCGCTCCGGCGAATGCTCTGCACGATGCTGCCGGGCAGCGCGCCGACGTAAGTGCGGCGGTGGCCGCGAATTTCGGCTTCGTCGCGCACGCCGCCGAGCGACTGATGAATGAACTTGCGACCGAGGGCGCGAGCGATCGAGCGGCCGAGCGACGTCTTCCCGGTGCCGGGAGGTCCCACGAAGCACAGGATCGGACTCTTGGCGTCGACGCGGTAGCGCCGCACGGCCAAGTATTCGAGGAGGCGATCCTTCACCTTCTCGAGGCCCTCGTGGTCTTCGTCGAGCACGGCGCGCGCGTGCAGCAGATCGAGATTGTCCTCCGTGCTGATCGCCCAGGGCATGTCCGCTAGCCATTCCAAATACGTGCGCGTGACGTTGTGCTCAGGAGATTGCGTCGGGATCGTGTTGAGTCGCCGCAGCTCGCGATCCGCCTCGGTGCGTGCGCTCTCCGGCAGCTGCGCTTGCTCGAGGCGCGCCTTGAGTTCCTCCGCTTCGCGTTCGGTATCGTTGCTGTCGCCGAGCTCCTTTTGAATGGCGCGCAGTTGTTGGCGCAGCATGAACTGCCGCTGCTCCTCGTTCATGCTGCCGCGCATCTGTTCGCGGATTTTGCGCCCCATTTCCAACACCTCGAGCTTCTGGCTGAGCCGGTTGGCGACGGACTTGAGCCGTTGCTTGACGTCCAGTTGCTCGAGCAGCTCTTGCTTCTCCGCCACGGATAGGTCGAGCACGGTCGCGATGAAGTCGACAACCGCGCCGGCCGGGTGCAGGTTGCGCGCGATCATCTCGAGCTGGTCGGGCAGTTCTTCGCTGAGCTCGACCACGCGCGCAAATTCATCCTGCACGGCCTTGACGAGCCCGCTCGTTTCGACGTCCGTGCTCTCTACGTCCTCGAGCATCCGCACGCGCCCCCGGAAGTAGGGCTCTACGGGCTCCAATGTCGCGAGCCGCGCGCGAGCTCGGCCCCGCACGATCAGCTGCACGCCGTCGTTGCTCACGTGCATCAGCCGCGCGATCTGCGCCAACGTGCCGACTGGGTACAGGTCCTCGCGCGAGGGATGCTCGGCTTCACCCCGCTGAGCCACGACCACGATCAAGCGATCGTTGCCCATAGCGCTCTGCACGAGATCGCTGCCCTCGCGCCCGATCAAGAGCGGAGCCACGCTGAGCGGGAACAGCACCGCGTCGCGGATGGGAAAGACGGGCAACGGTTTGGACTCCGCGCTTTGGCGTAGCGCCGTCGGTACCGCGCTTTCCGCGTCGAAGTCGCCGCCTTCGGGCAGCTCGTCTTGCAAGCGGCTCACGGCTCACGGCCTTTCTCGAGCGCGAGCTCCACCCCGCGCTTCTCCTGGGCGGCGCCGCGCAGCGGTCGCACCTCGACGCTGAGCAGCCCGTGCTGCGAACCCACGCGCATGCCGCGTGCGTCGGCGAGCCACGGCAGCTCCACGACCCGTTCGAATTCACCGTATTGAATTTCGGCGCTCCAGTAGCCGAAACCCGCGCTCGCCGGCTGCGCGTCGGGCGCTCGGCGGCAGCCAGCGATGCGCAGCAAATTGCCCGAAATCGAAACGCGCAGGTCGGAGGGCGCCACGCCCGCCAGCTCGCAGTCAATGCGCGCGAGCTGAGACGACACGATGACGTCGATCGGCGGCTGCCACGCGCCGGACGAAATGGGTCCGATGTGGAGTAGATCG
>DASYCR010000621.1:0-2529 GCA_036500095.1 Polyangiaceae bacterium | reverse complement strand
GATCTTGTACGAGCTCATCACCGGCAAATCGCCGTTCCTCGCCGACACCATGCCGGAGCTGATCGTGAAGGTGCTCTCGGAGACTCCTGCGCCGCTCAGTAGCAAGCGACCTGACGCACCGGACGCCCTCGGGCTCGCGCTCATGAAGTGCTTGGAAAAGGATCGCAATCGCCGTTACGAGTCGGTCGGCGAGCTCGCTTTTGCGCTCGTGCCGTTCGCACCTCGCCGTTCGCGGACGTCGATGGAGCGCATTTCGGGCGTGCTGCGTGGCGCGGGCCTCTCGGCGAGCGCGCTCGTCGTGCCGCCCTCTTCCGATCCGCGGGACGCGCAGTCTGGTACGCAAGCCTCCTTCGGCAGAACACAGCCGCAGACGTCGGGCGCAGCGCGAACCGCGGTGTTCGTCGGAGCGGCGTGCCTGGCCTTGGGAGCTGCTGGAGCGGCGTGGTTGCGTCGGCCCAGCCAGGAACCGAAGCCGTTGCCGGTGGAGAGCAGCGCGCCAGCGATCTCGACGGTCAGCGCGATAGAGCCGCCGAGCCTCGTGGTCGCGTCTGCCGGTGCGACGACTGCGCCGATCGCGAGTAACGTGGACGCTCCCTCGGTCGCCCCGGCCCGATTGCCTGCGGCCGATGCGTTGGCGCGACCGACGCAAGGCCCGCAAAAACGCGGCGCGCTGGGCGCGAAGTCGACGGCGAATCCGCCGTCCACGCCGAGCAAACCAGCTCAAGCCGCGCCAACGCCGGTTGCGGCTGCGCAGCCTTCGCCCCCTGCGCCCAAAAAGTCGAATGCGTTCGACGATCGCAAATAGGAAGTCCTCATGAAGCGCGCTCTCCTAACAACTCTGGTTGCCGTTACGATCACCATCGCGCGCGCCGCATTTGCGGAGCCGAGCGAGACCGATCGAAGTCTTGCGCAGTCCCTGTTCGAGCAAGGCAAAAGCCTCCTCGATGCTGGCAACTACGCCGAAGCGTGTCCCAAGCTCGAGGAGAGCGAACGGCTCGATCCCGGCGGAGGCACGCTGCTCAATCTCGCGCTCTGTCACGAGCGACAAGGCAAGCTCGCCTCGGCTTGGTCGGATTTCAAAGAAGCCCTCGGCGCCGCCCGGCGCGACGGGCGCGCCGACCGCGCGGACGCCGCGCAAGAGCACATTGCCGCGCTCGAGCCCAAGTTGCCGAAGCTGTCCATCGTGGTTCAGGCGGCCGTGGAGGGCGAAAGCATTTCGCTCGACGGCGCGGCGCTCGGGCGCGCGGCTTGGGGTTCGCCCGTGCCCGTCGATCCGGGCCCGCACCACCTGTCCGCGTCCGCGCCTGGGAAAAAGAGCTGGTCCGGTGACGTGGCGCTTGCGGTTGCGGAGGCTAAGACGACCAGCATTCCCGAGTTGGCCGCGGCGCCGTTGCCGCCCGCGGCTCCCGCGCCCACGGCGAGTCCGAGCGCGCCCGCGCTGAGCGCCCAGATTCCGAGCTCAGCGGCTCCCGCACCCTCGCCCGAGGCGCATCGGAGCAACGCGGCCGCCTGGATCCTTGGCGGGTCCGGAATCGTTGCGTTGGGCGTCGGATCGGCGACCGGCGTGATGGCTATTAGCAAGCGACACAAGAGTAGCAACGAGTGTCCGACCGACACGAGCTGCACCGACCAGGGGGTTACCTGGAACAACCAGGCCAAGACGCTGGCTTGGGTCTCGGACGTCGGTATCGGCGTCGGCGTCGTGGCTATCGCCGTCAGCAGCTACTTGCTGCTCAGCCACGGCTCGGCCGACGAGCACGGCGCGCAAGCGAGCAAGCCGCGCCTTGCGCTCGACGGAGATCTGGGTCCGGCAGGTGCGCGACTCGGTCTTTCGGGCGCTTTCTGAGCGCGCAGGGGCCATCGTGAAACAACGCGGTTTCTATCTTGGGTTGTATGCGGCAGTCGCGCTCTGCGGTTGCCAAGTAGTCGCCGGCATCACGGATCGCTCGGCGCGCGCGCACACCTGTTTGCACAACAGCGATTGCCCAGCCGCCGACGTCTGCTTGTTTCAAACCTGCACACTCGAGTGCCTGAGCGATCGCGATTGCGCGCTCGGCGCGCGTTGCCTCGACACCGAGACCGGCCGAGGCTGCGTCACGCCGCCGCAAGCGGCTTGCAGCACCGGAGCAGCGTGCCCAATTGGAACCGTGTGTAGCGACGGAACGTGCCGCACGCCGTGCGCGATGAGCGATGGCGCCGCGTGTCGCACGGATCAGACGTGCTCGTCCGCGAACACGTGCGTCGGCAATGACTCGATGCACGAAACGCTCACGAGCGGCGCGGGAGGTCAGGGTGGTGCGGCTGGGAGCGGGGGAGTGAGCGGCAGCGGGGGAGCGAGTGGCAGTGCGGGAGCGAGTGGCAGTGGGGGAGTGCGGGGCCGCGGGGGAGTGAGTGGCAGCGGGGGAGCGAGTGGCAGCGCGGGAGTGAGTGGCAGTGGGGGAGCGAGTGGCAGTGGGGGAGCGAGTGGCAGTGGGGGAGTGAGCGGCAGGGGGGGAGTGAGCGGCAGCGGCGGAGAGAGCGGAAGAGCCG
>DASYCR010000620.1:0-2677 GCA_036500095.1 Polyangiaceae bacterium | reverse complement strand
CGGAGCTTTTGGGGCAGAGCCGGCGAACGGCGCACGGCCCCCGTTTACCACACGTTCAACGCTGCGCTGAACGTCGCTCAGGCCGCCAGGCGCGCTTCGGCGAGTAACAGCTCGAGCCGCGCTTGGATCTTGTGCTTCTTCGAGTAGACGGTCTTGACGCTGATCGAGAGCTGCTTGGCGATCTGATCTGGGCTCAGTCCCTCACCGAAATACAGCTGAATGAAGCGACGGTCCTTGGCGCTGAAGCCGGCCAAGAGCTGCGCGACCAGCTCCGCTCGCTCGTGCATCAATGCGTTCTCGCACGGGTCAGGCAAGGGTGCGGCGAGGCCTTCGGCTTCGCTGAGAGAGCCGCGTGGCGGCTCGCGCCGGGCACCGCGCAGAAAATCGTAGGCCGTGTGACTCGCGAGCATCGCGATCCAGGTGCTGAGTTTGTTGCCGCGGGCTGGGTCGAAGCTCACGAGCTTGTGCTTGTCGTTTGCGAGCAGCTGTAAGCAGAAGGTCGCGTAGATCTCTTGAACGTCTTCTTGACCGAGCACCCCACGAAAGCGCGCCGTGACGCGGGTGATGGTGCTCAAGATCAGGCGCGAATAGCGTTCGTTGAACGTACGCCAGGCCGTAGGATCGTCGCGCACGAGCGCGCGTACGAGCGCGCGGTCGTCCTCCGCGCCGCTTGGCGTGAGGCGAGCAACTTGTTCGAAGACGGCGTTAGCTAGCGGGCGAGACTCGGCGGCAACGGGGGTCCACATGACGATTTTGGCTCCTTCGAGGAACCCCTTCAGCACGCGCCATGCCGGGCAGTTATTCTAATAAATGCAATAGGTTATGATGTGTAACAGCGGCGTCACGCGTCACCCGCTACGCGTCACCGGCTGTTGCACCATCGGCTTCCCATTGAAGCTGGCGAGTCGTTGAAATGTACGCGGAGCGGCGTGATAGCTTTCCTCGCCAAGGGCGCTCGCGATCCTTCGGCAGCGCCCTCGAGTTCATGCCGCCACGGCTCAAAGCGCTGCTCCTGCTTGCCTTCTCACTCCTGCGCACGCTGCTGCGTCGGATCTTCACGAGCTCCAAGCTTGGTATCGGGGCGTTTCGCGAGAACTACGACGCGGATCACCTACCGCCGGTCTCGCCGGACGAGCGAGCGATCATGCCGGCCTTCAGTCGCTGCATCGCGTGCGCGCTGTGCGATCGAGGCGAGGCGTCGCGCATCGCAGCGTCCGGCGGAGCGTATCGCGGACTGATGGCGCTCGTCTTGGCCGGGTCGCGCAGCATGCCTGACTACCGCGCCGCGGCGTACAGCTTCAGTTTCGTGAGCGATGACGTGCTCGCCGAGAAAGAGGCGATTTGCCCGACCGCGGTCCCGTTTCGCTCGCTCGCTCGCTTCGTGCGCGACAAGGCTCACGCCGTCGGTGGCCCGCTGCCATTGCCCGCGAGGATCGATTCGCTGCCGCCGGGCGGGCGCGCGCGCTAAACCGCTATTTGACGAGGCTCAAGCGAGGCGCGACGCTGAAGGCCGCGAGGTGCCCACTCTCCTCGGCGATGTACACGTTGCATTGCTCGTCGACTCGCAGCAGATCCGGGATGAGCTCGGACGGCACGCTGCCGATCAGTTCGCCGTCGCGCGGCCGTACGACGTGAACCTGGTGCTGCGGCACGAACAAAGCGCCGTTCCTCAGCACGGGTTCCAGACGCCGGGGCTGGTCGGCATCGACGTGGCGCGCGAACACCTGATTGTACCGCAACGTGCCGGTCGCCGACTCGATGCACAGCAGAGCACCCGCCGCGGAGTTCGCGATCAAGGCGTCGTCGACCGCGAGCCAGGCGGTCGTGGGCGAGCTGAAGCCGGGCCCTTGCGTCCATAGTTTTTCCCCGCTGCGGCGATCGTAGGCCGTGACACCCATGCCCCGCGCGTCGCGCGTCGGAATAGCGACCACGTCACCCGAGAGCAATGGCGGCTGCCCGAGCGCGAGCCGCTCGTCGAGCTCCAGGGACCAGAGCACGGTGCCGGTCCACAGCTCGACGTGATGCAAGCGCGCCGGCCCGACCGGGCCGCCGGAGAGGGCGAACACGGAGTCGTGCGCCACGCTCAGATCGCCGGAAAAAGGCAATCGGTCGCGCACGCGCCAGACGACTTCACCCGTGCTCACGTCGAGAGCGAGCAGCGCGGAGTCGCCGCCCGCGACGAGCACTAACTTGCCTGCGCGGCGGACGCGGTAGCTGGCCGGGCGACGCGCGGTAAAGCGCCAACGGATGTCGCCCGAGACCAGATCGACGGCGGTAATCGAGCGATCGCCCTCGGCGAGGACCAAGAGTTTCGGGAGGCCTGGCGCATTGACAACCGCGCCGGTGGCGCCGCCGAGCGCGCGCGGAGCGACGTTGCTCGTGAAGCGCGCTTCGCCCGTCTCGAGATCGTGGAGGACGACCGCGCCGTCCGCGTGCAGGCGCACGAGGCCGAGCGGCGTGACGACGCTTGCGGCGCGCGGTGTCGGCAAGCGCCAGAGCACGTGGCCGCTGCTGCGAGCGATGCACGCGGTTTCTCGCTGCGAACCCACGAGCAAGCGATCGCCGCATTGAAACGTAGCGCGCAGGTCGATGTTGGGGATGGTCGCGATCCAGCGCGGCAAGAAGCGCATTTTGCCGCCGCGCGTCCAGGGGCCCGCGGCGTCGGGAGCTTGCGGCA
>DASYCR010000619.1:0-3330 GCA_036500095.1 Polyangiaceae bacterium | reverse complement strand
ATTCAGACGAGACGCCGCCGCTGGCCGCGATCGCGCTCCGCACGCTCGGTCACTACCAAGCAAACGCCGAGCGCTTTTGGGCCGGGACGCGCGATCACGACGTCAGCCAGAACTACGCGGCGTTGCTCGATGCCCTGCCGGGGTCGGGTCCCCAGCGCATTCTCGACCTCGGTTGCGGACCTGGTCGCGATCTCCTGGCGCTGCGCGCGCTCGGTCATCTGCCGGTCGGGCTCGATGGCTGTGCGGCGTTCGTCGCGATGGCGCGCGCGCAATCGGGCTGTCCCGTCCTGGAGCAAAACTTTTTCGAGCTGTCGCTCGAGCCCGCGAGCTTCGACGGCGTGTTCGCCAATGCGTCTCTTTTTCACGCGCCGCGCGCTGTACTACCGCGCGTGCTCAGCGTGCTCTTGGCCGCGCTGGTCCCGGGCGGCGTGCTCTTCTGCTCGAACCCGCGCTCGTTCGAGGCGGACTCGGAGGGCTGGGACGGCGAGCGCTATGGCTCCCATTTGACGATCGAGGGCTGGCAGCGCGTGATCAGCGAGGCTGGCTTCGTACTCGAGCGCCATTTTCTGCGTCCGGCGGGTTGTGCGCCGGCGGAGCAGCCTTGGCTCGCCATGGTCTGCCGAAAACCGGGCTGATCACGGCGCCCGCCTCCTTTTCGGCGCAATCGAGCCCGAGCGAGACCACCCTTGCGCGGCTTCGCACAAACGCGAAACATCGCCGAAAGAATCCGGATCCCGAGTGAGCCGCTAGTGTCCTGAGTCTGCAATTCGTTGCCGAATTGCAGACCGCCACTTCGTGGCGGCAGCCGCTACGCGGCTGGGCCACAGTTGATTTCCTCGGGGCTTTGCCCCGAAGCCCCGCGTCCGCTTCGCGGACGCGCTAGTGTCCCGATCATTTTCCTTCATTGATTTTATGAAAAGAATCACCGACTCGGGACACTAGCTCTATTTTCCTAGCTTCGCTCTGCGGAAGGCCCATGAAGTTCGACGGCTACGACCCCGAAAACGGCGCATTTTTCGACGAAACATTCGGCGCGCGCCATGAGCCAAGGGCTGGCTGTGGACCGCTCGTCAGTGGCATCGACGGGCTGGAGCCGGGCACGCTGCTCACCCGTCAAGCGGCCGCCGAGCGCGCCCTGCTCAGCATGGGCATCACCTTCACGCTCAGCGGCGACGGCGAGAGCGAGCGCATCTTCCCGTTCGACGTGATTCCGCGCGTCGTTTCGGCGAGCGAGTGGGCGCGGCTCGAGCGCGGACTCCGGCAGCGAATCGAGGCGCTGAACCTGTTCTTGCGCGACGTGTACGGCGAGCAGCGCATCCTCAAGGACAAGGTCGTTCCAGAGGCGCTGGTCAAGACCTCCGTCGATTTTCGTCCGCAGTGCGTTGGCCTGAAACCACCGCGCGGCATTTGGTGTCACGTGGTCGGCACGGATCTCGTGCGCGATCGGAGCGGCGAGTTTTACGTGCTGGAAGACAACCTGCGCTGTCCGTCCGGTGTCAGCTACGTGCTCGAGAATCGGCAGATTTTGAAGCGGACGTTTCCGCGGCTGTTCGAGACGATGTCCGTGCGCCCGGTCGACGACTATCCGGCGCGCCTGCTCGACACCTTGCGCTACCTCGCCGCCGAACGTCGCGACGACCCGCGCGTGGTCGTGCTCACGCCGGGTCGCTACAACAGCGCGTACTACGAGCACGCGTTTCTCGCCCAGCAAATGGGCGTGGAGCTCGTCGAGCCGCAGGATCTCGTCGTGCGCGACGGCTACGTGCAGATGCGCACGACCGCCGGCCTCGAGCGCGTGGACGTGATCTACCGCCGCATCGGCGACGATTTCCTGGATCCGCTGGTGTTCCGGCCCGACTCCATGCTGGGCATCCCCGGCATCATCGAGGTGTACTTGGCCGGTCGCGTCGCGCTCGCCAACGCGCCGGGCACCGGCGTCGCCGACGACAAGGCCATCTATAGGTACGCGGAGCGAATCATCAAGTACTACCTCGATGAAGACGCGATCATTCCGAACGTACCGACGTACGTGTGCAGCGACGATCAAGATCGGGCATACGTGCTCGATCACCTGGCCGAGCTCGTGGTCAAAGCGACCGACGGCGCGGGCGGCTACGGCATGCTGATCGGCCCGCACTCCACGCGCGAAGAGCAACGCGATTTTGCCGGCCGCATCCAGAAAAATCCGCGTGGCTACATCGCGCAGCCGACGCTGTCGCTCTCGCGCGTGCCGACGATCATCGACGACAATTTCGAGGGGCGCCACGTCGATCTTCGGCCTTACGTGCTGTACGGCGAGGAGATCTACGTGCAGCCCGGCGGGCTCACGCGCGTCGCGCTGAAAAAAGGCTCGCTGGTCGTGAATTCGTCGCAGGGCGGGGGCAGCAAAGACACTTGGGTACTGGCGCGCTGATCACGGAATGAAAGGATTTGCCGGGTCCCCATGTTGAGCCGTGTCGCCGACGCCATTTACTGGTCCTCCCGCTACGTGGAGCGAGCGGAGAACGTGGCGCGTTTCATCGACGTGAACATGAACTTGATGCTCGACTCGCAGGCGGTGAAGAGCAGCGGTTGGGAGAGCCTGGTGATGGTCACGGGCGATCAGGCGCTGTTCGCCGAGCGCTACGGCAAGGTCACGCCGGAGGCGGTCACGCAGTTTCTCACCTTCGACCGCGAGTACATGAGCTCGATCCTGGCGAGCGTCGCGGCCGCGCGCGAAAACGCGCGCACCGTGCGCGACATCATCTCGCGCGAGATGTGGCAGGAGCTGAACGAGTTCTACTTGATGGTCGTGCAAGCGGCGCGGCCCGGCGTCTCGCCCGAAGATTTGACGGATTTTTACGACCGCGTGAAGCGCGCGGGCATCTATTTCGAAGGCGTGACCGACTCCACGCTCTCGCGCGGTGAAGCCTGGCATTTTGCGCGCCTTGGCCGCATGCTCGAGCGCGCCGACAAGACCTCGCGCATCCTGGACGTGAAGTACTTCATGCTGCTGCCGGCGGGCGGCGTCGGGACCACGGTGGACCAAGTGGGCTGGGCCGCGCTCTTGAGCTCCGCCAGCGCGCTGCAGATGTATCGCCAGCACTACCACGTGACGTCGCCGGCCAACGTCTCGCAGTTTCTCTTGCTCGATCGCAATTTCCCGCGCTCGATCGCGTACTGCGTGCGCGAGGCCGAGGAGAGCCTGAACGCGATCATGGGCACCACGGGCGGCCGCTACCGATGTGAGGCGGAGCGTCTGCTCGGTCAACTGCGCGCGCGCCTCGACTACGCGACGATCGATCAGATCGTGAGCTCGGGACTCCACGAGTACGTCGACGACTTGCAAGG
>DASYCR010000618.1:0-1540 GCA_036500095.1 Polyangiaceae bacterium | reverse complement strand
TGCCGTGGGGCTTTGCAGTCGTGAATCGAGGCACCGAGGCCGCGCAGATCGACTTCGATGCGCGTTTGCTCACGCTCGAGATTTTGCCGCCCCCGGATCCAAAAGCCAAACCCAAATCCAAGCCAGCAAAGCCCATCGTGTGTCGTTTGCCCGCGGGCGTCGTGCCGAGCGCGGTCGATCCGGCGCTGGCGCTTAAGCTCGAGCCCGGCGAAGGCCTCGTCCAAAGCTTCGACCCGCGCCTGTATTGCTTGGGCAAGACACCAGCGCCGCTGGTGGAGGGTGCAGTCGTCACTCCGCGCTTTGGTTGGCCGCCGAAGATGAAAGTCGGCTGGCGCGGCGGTAAGCGAGAAGAAACGCCGGCGGTGCAGCACGAGCCGTTCGTGGCCGAGCCGATTGAAGCGAGCGGCTCCTTGCCCGCGAATGGCGGCGACCCGAGTGAACGCCGCCTCAAAGAGCTGACCGGCTCCGCGTTGACGCTCGGCTCGGACTTCTCGCATAGCGCGCAAGCCGCGAGCGAGCCCCTGCCGGATCCGTCCGGTTTGGTGCTGAGCATCAGCGGTGGCGACGCGGCAGATGAAGGCGCGGTCGTGGCGACGGCGACCTTCACCAACCGCGGCAAGCAGAAGCAGGATCTGTATTTTCGGCGTGAGCTGATCACCTACGAGGTAAGCGGTCCGGACGGCGTGTTCCAGTGCGCGCCCGAGCCGGATCTGCGCTCCCCGGATCGCTCAGCCTTTCAAACGTTGCGGCCCGGTGGAAAAATCTCCGCCGTGAGTCGCTTGATCGAGATGTGCCCCGCGCACGCCTTTGCGCGCCCGGGTCTGTATTTGGTTCACGCCCGCTTCGACGCGGCGGACGACGGCGCGGAATACGGGCTGCATGCGTTCATGGGGCGCCTCGTGTCGCAGAAGCCCGCGCTGGTTCGCGTGCGCGCGGGCGAGCTCCCCTTCACGCCCTCGACCGGTACTCAGCGCATTCACGTCGGCGAGTAGCGCTACCCACGTGTAGGTTCAGGTGCTCCGCGTGCCAAGTTTGCCGTCTCCCGCGCTCCCGCGTGATTTTTCGCGCGCCCCTCAAGCGATCGTCGTCCCGACCGTATCGAATAGAGAATGCGGAGTCAGGGTGCGAGAACCGTCGCGAAGCGCGCGCCGCTCGACGTAGGGTCGATCGTCGATCGTCGCTACCGCTTGAAGCGCGAGATCGCGCGCGGCGGCGCCGGTGCGGTGTTCGAGGCCGAGCACCTGTACACATCGCGCTCGGTAGCGATCAAATTGTTGATCGCGGAGCAAGTCGAAACGACCGAGTCGCGCCAGCGCTTGTTGCTCGAAGCTCGCGCGCTGACGGTGGCGCGCCACCCCGGAATCGTGCTCGGCCTGGACGCGGGCGAGACGGAAGACGGCACGCCCTACTTGGTGATGGAGCTGCTCGAAGGCCGAACTTTGGAAGGTATTTTGGCGGTACGCCGGCGCGTCAACGTGGCCGACGCGCTGAACGTCGGGATGCAGCTGTGCGAAGCGTTGAGCGTCGCGCACGAGCACGG
>DASYCR010000617.1:0-5247 GCA_036500095.1 Polyangiaceae bacterium | reverse complement strand
CTTGTACGAGGATTTGCAAGCTACGTTCCAGCAGACGATTCAGAGCCTAGCGCGCACGATCGACAAGATGGACCGCTACACTTCCGGTCACTCGGAGCGTGTTGCGCGCTACGCCGTCAACCTCGCGCGCTGGCTCGGTTTACAGGAAGATCAAATCGAAATCGTGCGCCACTCCGCCTTGATGCACGACATCGGCAAGATCGGCTGCGTGATGAACTTGAACAAGCCCGGCAAGCTCACGCAAACCGAATACGAGGTCTTCAAGCTGCACCCGGCGTACGGGCGCGAGATCCTGGATCCAATCAAGTTCTTGCAGCCCGTGATCCCCGGCGTGCATCTTCATCACGAGCGTTGGGACGGCCGCGGCTATCCGCTCGGGCTCGCCGGCAAAGACATCCCGCTGATCGCGCGCATCATCGCCGTCGCCGACACCTACGACGCCATGACTAGCGATCGCGCCTACCGCCGCGCGCTGCCCCACGACGTCACCGTGAACGAAGTCATGCGCTGCTCGGGCTCGCAGTTCGACCCGGATATCGCCGGCGTATTCACGGAAAAGATCGACAATTTACGGGCGGATCTGCTCGACTCTGGGGTCAAGATCCCGGAATGACACGGAGCGTTCGCGCGGCATGGCTCGGACGACGTCCGTACGACGCGATTCACACTCTGCAGCAGGAGTTGCTCGAGCGGCGAAAGCTCGGTGAGCTCGGGGACATCGTGCTGTTCGTGGAGCACGAGCCCGTGATCACGTTCGGGCGCGGCGCCAAGCACGCGGGCCTCTTGGTCGCGCGCGACGAGCTCGAGCTCCGGCGCGTGGCGCTGGCCGAGACCGGGCGCGGCGGAGACATCACGTTGCACGCGCCCGGTCAGCTCGTCTGTTACCCGATTTTGGATCTCGCGCCTGACCGCTGCGACGTGCGCCGCTACGTGAAGGATTTGGCCGAAGTGATGCGGCGGCTCGCGCTGAGCTACGGCATCGGAGCCGGCACGCTCGACCAATACATCGGCCTGTGGGCAGACGCCGCCTCGCCCGAGGCGTGGCGCGGCCAGGAGCGCGCCGAGAAGCCCGTCAAACTGGGCGCCATCGGCGTGCGCATCTCGCGCTGGGTTACGATGCACGGCTTTGCCTTCAATCTCAGCACCGATCTGTCGCTCTTCCAGCTGATCGTGCCGTGCGGCATTCGTGAATACGGAGTTGGTTCGGTCGCATCGCTGACCGGGCAAACCAGCGACGTTCGCGAGGCGGCCGAGCGCGCGCTCAGCGCGTTTCTGGCGGTATTCGACGCGAAAAGCGGCGGCCTCGAGAGTGACGTGCCCGGGCTCTAGGCGCGGCTTGCGCGCGTCGCGATCGTGAGGGCGTTGCCGAACGGCGTGCCTCCAGACGCGGCGCGAACCTGGCATTGCCAGCCGAGCGCAGTGAGCTCGGCCACGAGCTCGCTCGTGGCGCGATAGCGGAGCGGCCGGCTACTGCGATTGTAGCCGGTACGCGTCGCGAGCCACTCCGCCGCGCGCGTCCAGGCGCTCGCGCGCCCCGCCACCGCGTCGAGCTCGCGAATCACGAGCCGGGATACGCTCGCCGACGCCGAAATGCGCAATAGCAGCGCTTGCTCCTCAGCCAGCGTCAGGTAGTGGAGCACGTCGCTCAAGAGCACGGTGTCCGCGTCGAAGGCGTCCACGTGTGCCAGATCAGCTACCCGGAAACGCGCATCGTCGCGAGCCGCGCGGGTGGCGAACGCTACCTTGCGTTCGTCGGCGTCGAAGCCTACCAGCGACTCGACGCGCTGCAGCTCATGGAGCAACAGGCCGAATTGACCGCGGCCACAGCCGGCGTCGAGCACGCGGCCCAGCGACCCCAAGCTCGCCAGTTCATTCACTACGGGATCTCCCGCCAGCTTGCCGGCCACGTAGTAACGCACCCCGAGCGGCAAGCCCCGATAGCGCGCAACGGTTCGCGTGATCGCGAGCTCCAGCTCTTCACGGGCATCTGGCGCCTGAGCGGCCGGCGCGCGGAGCGCGTGCGCCAAAATCAAGCTCAGTGAGCCGCCGACCGTCGCGAGCAACGCACCCACGAACAGACTCCCCACGGCCGCCTCGGCGACGAAACCGAGCACACCGGTCGCGCGTGCTTGGGCAAAGTCGAAGGCGATGGCGTGGCCGCGCAAAACGAGGGACCCGAGCTCGACCTCCGCGACCACCAAAAACGGCGCGATCACGGGGTTCGAGATGTTCGCGGCGGCATAAGCGATCAGGAGATCTAGCCCGAACGGCAAACAAGCCGCCAAGCACAAGAAAAAATGTGCGCCGTACAGCGGCAAGCTGCCGATGAACAAGCCGAGCGCGACCGCAGCCGCGACGCGACTGGCTGACTGTCTCCCTCCACGCGCCCGGCGGATAGCGCTCTTCAAGAGCCCACGGATCACGAAGGCGGATGCTCGGACTTGCTGCGCTGCGCGATACGCAAATACATCTGCGCGCTCTTGTTGTCCGGGTCACGTTCGAGCACGGCCTCGAACTCCGCGCGCGCGGGGTGGGTTTCCCCGGCGGAGAGCAAGAGCACACCGAGCAACACGCGCCCCTGGATATAGCCCGGATTCGCGAGTTTGGCGGCCTCGAGCTGCTCGCGCGCGCGCTCGCGATCGCCGATGTCCCGATACAATACCGCGAGACGCGTGCGTAAATCCGCGAACGACGGGCACAGCGACACCGCGCGCTCGAGCTCGTGCACTGCCTCCGCGATCATGCCCGCGTCCTGATAGGCTTGGCTGATCTCGGCGTGCATGTTGGCGATCTTGCCCTTCGCGAACGGATCGGCTTGCAGCGCGCCGCCAGCGCCACGATGTCGAATGCGCGAGTAGATCTCGCGCGCTGCATCGTACTTTCCGAGATCGTTGTAGGTGACCATCAGGTTGAGCTGCGCCTCGGTGTAGTTCGGATTGAGCTCGACGGCTTTCTCGAAGTACTGCACGGCTTGCGTGAAATCGCCGTGTGAGTGAGCGATCACGCCGAGCATGTCGAATACGTCCGCGAAGCGATCCGTGGCCGCCACCACCTGACGGAGCAGGTACTCGGCCTTGTCGAGCTCGCGCTTCTGGTAGTGTTCGCGGCCCAGCAGGAGCAGCTGCTTGAGATGGTCATCCATGGCCGCTCGAGTGTCTTTCAAAGCTTGGTCCGTTGGAAGCAGTCGTTCTAATCACACCTGAATCAAGCTCGCTTTTCCTCAGGATATCGAGACGTCGCAGGGGCCGCGCGGCGCCGGGCCCGAGCTCCCTGCCCATCCGCGCTTGCTCCGTCTGGCGGTCACTGCTACCCCCGGGCACGTGGCCTCGTCACCGGGAGCCGGTCCGCGTCACGTCGGCAGCGTCGTGGATCCCTCAGTACGCGAAGACGGCGAGCTCGAGCCGGATCTGCGGCTCAGGTCGGAAGCACCGCCGAACGACTCACCGGACCCTGGTGACGCCGCCCACGCGTCTCCTTCCGCGGAGGAGCACCACCCGATTCGTGATCGCCTGTTGGCGCGCGCTCACGCGGCACGCGACATGGGCCCCGAGCCGTCGGCACCCGTGCACGGCAGCCTCGACGAGATCGCACAGACTCGCGAACACGCGGCCCCGCGCGGCGAGCTCGACGTGCTCGGGCTGCCCGGTCATCGCGCGCCTTCGGCGCCGCTTGGAGCGCGCCAGCGCGCCCAGCTTTCACCCACTCTGCTCTCGGTGTTCGGCGCGCTGATCGGCGTCGCGACCGTGGTTTCGCTCACGGCACTGATGATCAGCATCGATCGCCGGCATGCTCCGGCTTCGCAGGTGAGCTCCGCCCCCGAGCCAGTCGTCAGTGCCGCACCCGTGATCGAAGTGCCGCCATCGGTGAACAAACCCCCTCGCCAAAAAGTGCCGGGCCCCTGGCGCATCACCGACGCCAAGGGTGATCCGAAGCTCCACGTGCTGGAAGGCAAGATCGGCACGGACTCGTTCATCAAAGCGGTCAGCAACGCCAAGCTCGAAGAAAAGGAAGCCTACCGCGTGCTCGCCGCGATGAAGGACGTGCGCGACCTCAACAAGTGCAACAAACAGGACCATTTCAGCGCGCTCGTGGAGCGTGCGACGTCGCGGCTCAGGGCCTTCGAATACGTGACCTCGACCGAAGAAGTCTACCAGGCGCGGGAAGGCGCGGACGGCTTCCTCAAAGCGGCCAAGCTCGATCTCAAGCTCGAACGCGGGCAAGTCACCGGCTCACTCGTGTACGACGGCAAGAATTTCGACGCGTCGGCGCAGAAAGCGGGCTTCGATCCGGGGCTCGGACACGTCGTCGCGCTGGCGCTGCAAGGTCACCTGCAAATGAGCGAGCTCGAGCGCGGCGACGTCGTGCGCGTGATCGTGCAGGAGGTGAGCATGCTCGGCGAGTTCGCGCGCTATTCGGGCGTGGAGGCCATCGAGGTGCGCCACTCGGACGGCAAGAGCGAACCGCTGCGCGTTTACTACTTCGACGTGCCCTCCCTGCGGGGTTACTACGACGCGACCGGCAAGTCGCCGACCGAAGGCGGCTGGCGCAAACCGATCAAAGATGCGCCGGTCACCTCGCCCTTCAACCCGAAGCGGATGCACCCGATCTTGCACAAGATCATGCCGCACCTCGGCACGGACATCGGCGCGCCGATCGGCACGCCCGTGGGTGCGTCCGCGCCGGGCACGGTGAGCTTCGTCGGTCCCGGCGGGCCCGCGGGAAATCTGCTCAAGATCATGCACCCCGACGGCGTCGAGACCGGTTATGCGCATCTGTCGCGCTACGCCGAAGGCATCAAGGTCGGGGACAAGGTCAAGCGCATGCAGGTGATCGGCTACGTGGGCTCGACCGGACGCTCCACGGGCCCGCACCTGCATTTCAGCGCGAGTCGCGACGGCAAATTCTTCGACGCTGAGACGCTCAATCTGGACGGTATGCGCGTGCTCGGTAAAGAGGATCGCGACCAGTTCGCGCTGGTCGCCGCCAAGTACAACCCGCTGCTGGACGCCATTCCGCTGCCGACGCCTCCGGCGGACATGAGGCCCGAGCCGATCCCGGTAGCCAGCGCAGCACCAGCCACCGGCGCGCCCCCCGCGAGCGACGATCCGAGCCTGAACGACGGCAGCGAGACGGCTGATGAGAGCGCGACCGTCGCACCTGCTGCTTCCGGCAACCCGCCGGCCGCGGCGCCCGCGCCGGGCGGCAAGCCACACAGCTCGATCTACCTCACCGACAAAGAGTTGATGA
>DASYCR010000616.1:0-3107 GCA_036500095.1 Polyangiaceae bacterium | reverse complement strand
GAGCTGTTCGATCATCGCGGTGCCGGTTTCGCTCGGCTCGCCGAAGGCAAAAACGGGATCGGGCAACATCACCCAGGGACAGACGTCTGGGTGCGCGAGCAGCCACTCTCGCATGAAATGCGTCTGGCGCGTGTCGAGATTCCGCAGCTGGCGGTCGACCGCGAGCACGTGCAGCCCCGGCGCGATCGGCAACACGAAGTAGCTCGCCCCCTGCACCGCGCGATAGTTCCTGAGCGTGAGCGCCGCCGGCTTTTCTATCTTGCCGCCGCGCACGAACTCGCGCGCCCACTCCGCGTACCGCTCGAGCATCCGTTGTGAAACACCGATCACGCTGCCGCGCGGCGCTTCATCGCCGACGTTGCGACGAAACATGCGCGCGAAGCCGTCGAGTCCGTCGTACCAGTCGTGATTGCCGGGGATACCGAGCAGCACGCGCGGCCGCTCGTCGGCCGGCAAACTCTCGAGCACTTGGTTGAACGGCACGATCACGCGATTGGTAATCTCTTGCGCCGTGGCAACTGGATACGCCGTGTCGCCGCCGAACAACAAGAGCTCCCCACGCGGCGCGTACAGGTGGCTCCCGGGCACGTCGGGATCCGGCAGCTCGTACGCGCGGAACATCAAGCGCGCGACGGCGCGACTGACGGCCACGTCGTCGCCCGTATCTGCGATGAAGTCGAGCCACAGATCGCGCTCGAGGATCTCGCTGAGCGTCGTGCCCGTGCCGTCGGCCTCGAGCGCGGTGGCCACTCGTGACAACAGCTCTTCGGGTTCGTCCGGGGTCATCCAATCACGGGAATCGACGTCCTCCGTCGCGATCGCGGCCGCCAAGAAATGCCGCAAGTGCCCCCAAAACGAGGTCACTCCAAACCAAACGACGCCGCGCGGCTTCTCTCGCCCACGTTGGAAAGCGCGTTGCACGGGCTGGCGCGCGACGGCCGTCGGTCTGCTGGCCAGATCGCTCCGGGGTTCAGCCACGGACTCCGCCTGCTCGGCGCGTGCTCTCTCGGGTACCGGCAAGATGCCGCGAGTAGACCACGACCGCGCGGCGTCTGACACTACGGCCTGATCTCGGCGAAAATTCAAAATTCGGGCAAGAGCGCCAAGCCCGCGTCCGCGCTTGCTCGGGCTCCCACGCCGCCACATGATGTAAACACGTGACTCCCCCGCGTATCGTCCTCTGGCTCGTCGCGCTGAGCGCGTGCAGCAGCTCGGGCGCAGCAGGCGGCAATCCGCCCCCGTTCGCGCGCGACTCCGGCTTCGACTACGCGCTCGTTTTCAACGGCACGAGCGACTACGTGACCGCCGGCAACGCCCAATTTCCGGACGGTCGCTCGCCGCAAACACTGTCCTTGTGGTTCAACGCCAAGGACGTCGTGACTCAACAAGCCATGCTCACGCTGCGCAAGGATTTCGACAGCGGCGTCGAGCTCGGCGTAAGAAACGGCACGGTCGGCGCGTGGCGCGTCTACGGCGGCGGCGATCTAGCGACGGCGCCGATCACCGCCAACGCCTGGCATCACGTGGCCTATACGTTCGATGGCACCACCAACGCCGTCTACGTGGACGGCGCGCCCGCGGGGAGCAGCCTGACCCTGCCCGACAAACGCACGCCGACCACGACCTGGTTCGGCACGCTCGACGGTAGCCGCGATCTGTACAGCGGCTCGCTCGACGACGTACGCGTCCGCGCCGTGCTGCAAACCCCGGCCGACATCGCCAGCGAGGCCCAGGGCACATTTTCCCCGAGCGAGCCCGGGGTCGTCGGCGCGTTCACGTTCGACGAGAGCGGCGGTGATCGCGCCTTCGATCGCTCAGCGCTGGGTAACGACGCGACCCTCGGCGACGGCATCCCGGACAACATGCCCGCGCGCGCCCCGTCGAGCAGTCCGGTCGCGCCGAACTAGAGCGTATCTTTTGCTCAGTTGAAAAGAGTTTCAGAACGCTCTTGTCGTGACGCTCGGAGGAAGGCCTCCCGCGCGATGCCGGGTCCCCACTCGGCCGCGAGCCCATCGGGCTGGCTACATCGCGCTTCGCGCGATGGCCCTCGCGCCTGGGTCTCATCCCCGAGCATGCGAAGTAGCGGTTCACTGAAGCCAAAGGCCTCGAAGCCCAGCCTCGCCCGGGAGACCTTCCCCCGAGCCTACGAACCAACTCGAGAACAACCGGATAAATCTTCAGCGTCATGATGAGCTCCTTTGCTCGGGGACGCCCCCGGCCCCGCTGCTGCGCGCAGGTGGTTGCAAGGGCGCCGCAGGCGCCGCGCGCAGCGCGGGCACAGCCCCTTGCGGCCGCCGAGCACAGCGGCACACTCAAACACCCCGAGCACTCCCGCCCACGCTCCCGTTTGCACCGCTCAACCCTGAGCACGCGCCGGCACAACACTCTGTGCACACGAGCGTCGCGAGGCAGCCAACCCTCACGCTTTGCCCGAAGCACCTCTAGCTCTGCCTTTGCCCTCTCTCCGCGTCTTTTTTCAGCAGAGCAAGCTGCGCTAGTTCGACTTGGGTAGGTCGTGGGGGAACCACTTGATCACGTAGTAGGTCGCGGGCGTCGTGCCGATGTTGCGCAGGCCGTGCATCTCGTTCGAGGCGCAGAAGATCATGCCGCCGGCCTCGACGCGCGTAGCTTGCCCGTTCAACGTGACCTCGAGCGTGCCTTCCTTGAGGATCATCAGCTCCTCCTCGGGGTGCTTGTGCGCGGGGTGCGGCGCTTGGCCGGCGTTGAGGGTGGTGATGTGGGACGCAAATCGCTCGAGCGTCGCAGTAGGCGCGTCGAACACTTCACGACGTCCACCATATGGGGTGGGTTCCGCCTTGATTTTGGGTGAATCGAAGACGCGCGAACGCATGGGTGGCTTCGGAGCAGAAGCGGACAGCACGGCGCTGCTCGCTGGCGCGGCGTGGGCGGCATGCGCGTCGAACATGGATCGCCCAGCCAATACGGCCAGGGCGCTCAGCACGGCGACGCCGAGATCTCGACGACTCAACATGCAGCCATTTGCGGGCGCAACCGCTGCGGCGTCAAGGCGCTTGGTCGTTCCAAAGCGGCCGAGCCGCTACGCCGCGAACGGGAGCTTCAGCGAGTTAGGTTTCCCAGAAAACGAT
>DASYCR010000615.1:0-13906 GCA_036500095.1 Polyangiaceae bacterium | reverse complement strand
GTAGCGTTCGCCCGCTTCCACCAACGCCCCGACCTTCACTAAAGCGCGCGCTGACCAGAGCCCGAGCGAAGGCGCACGCAGGACTTGATAGGCTCGTTCGAGCTTGTCGCGCGCGGCCGGATAGTCGTTCGCCTGATAGGCCTGAACTCCGGCGCTGGCGAGATTGCGCGCAGCTGAGCGCGTCGCGTCATCGACGGCCTGTGCGTGGGCGATCTGGGGTAGACCGACGGTTGCGAGCACGGTCAGCCAAGTCCCTAAGCGAAGCGCCACGAGCACATCGATACCAGCGCGGCTCTGCGAAGGCAATCGGACCAGGCGCTTCTACGCATTCTGCGATTGGGCGCTTTGCTGCGAGCCGATGAAACAAGAGCGATTCGGGGGCTGGCGCTCGGGGCTCGACGTCTTAGGCTTCCGCCATGCGTTACAATCTTCTCGGCAAGACGGGTCTGTACGTTTCGGAACTCTGCCTCGGTTCGATGACGTTTGGCGGCGGCGAGGGCATGTGGCAGGCGATCGGCCGGCTCGGCGCGCGCGAGTCGGAGGAGCTGGTGGGGACGGCGCTCGACGCAGGCGTGAACTTCATCGACACCGCCGATGTCTATTCGGAGGGCGAGAGCGAGCGGCTCGTGGGCGCCGCGCTGAAATCGCTCAATCGACCGCGCGAGCAGGTCGTGGTGGCCACCAAAGTCCGCGGTCGCGTGGGGCCGGGCGTGAATCAAGTCGGGCTTTCGCGCGCGCACATTCTCGCGAGCATCGACGGGAGTCTGCGACGTCTGGGCCTCGACTACGTCGATCTCTATCAGATCCATGGCTTCGATCCGGCGACGCCCATCGAGGAAACCGTGCGCGCGCTCGACGCCGTCGTGCGTTCGGGCAAGGCGCGCTACGTCGGGTTCAGCAACCTGCCGGCGTGGGTCGCGGCGAAGGCCATCACGTTCGCCGAACAGAATCAGCTTTCGCGTTTCCAGAGCGCGCAGGTCTACTACTCGATCGCCGGTCGCGACATCGAGCGCGAGATCGCGCCGCTCTGCCAGGCGGAGGGCGTCGCCATCTTGCCGTGGAGCCCGCTCGCCGGCGGTCTCTTGTCGGGCAAGTTCGACCCGGACAAAAAGGGCCCGGCGGACGCGCGTCGCGCTTCCTTCGATTTTCCACCGGTGAACCCCGAGCGCTTGCCGCGCGTGCTGAGCGCGCTCCGCTCAGTGGCGGAAGCGACCGGTACGTCCGTCGCGCGCGTCGCGCTCGGGTGGCAACTCACACGCCCGTTCGTGACCAGCATCATCATCGGCGCGAAGAAGAAGGAACAACTCGTCGACAACCTCGCCGCGACCGAGCTCAGCCTCTCGCCCGAGCAGATTGCTCAGCTCGACGAAGCCAGCGCGCTACCCGCCGAGTACCCGGGCTGGATGGTCCAATTCCAAAACAGCCGCGACCCACGCGGAGCCGCCAAGACGCCGAGCGAAGCTGAGGTCCGCGCGGCCGCGCAAGGCTTGAAATGAAGGTCGGCTGAAGCGAGACGGCGTACCCACGCGTAGGCGCCGAGCTACGATCGAAAGCGCGGGACGAAGCCGCCTACGTCGCGGGCGTATTCGGCGTATGCGCTGCCGAAGCGAGCGCGGAGATAGCGCTCTTCGAAGCGTGCGCGCGCGAGCTCGGCGGGACAGAAGAGGCAGAGCGCCGCGAGCAAAGCCCAAACGGATTGGAACAGTAGAGCGACGCACACGGTCTCCAGCATCGCGCCGAGGTAGATGGGATGGCGTATGAAGCGATAGGGGCCGGCCCGCACGATCGGGCCCGCGGCGTCCGCTCGGTCGAGCTGTATCGACCACGCGGCTCCTAGGGAGCGGAGCGCGGTCAAGCGCAGGACGAGCGCCAGCAAGTAGATAAGGCCACCGGCGATTGCAGCCGAGAGCGAGGGCAGCCCGTCGCGCCGCGCGTAGACGTGAAGGATGATCGTAAAAATCACGGAGGCATAGGCGAGGCCGACGGCGGCGACCGTCCAATCTTTGTCCGCCTTGACCGCGACCTTGTCCGGCATGCGCACGAAGGACGACCAGAGTTTTTCGCTGACCACCGCGAAGAAGAGAACGGTGGCGGGCAAACGGGTAGGAAATGGCGTGGAGCGCGCGTACAGGATCCAGGGCAATAGCCAGGCCACGACGCCCGCGACGGCGACCAGAACGAACAGGACACGGAGGATGCGTGCGAGGGTCACGCTCAGTCGACCCTGATCGACGCATCAGGCGCCTCGAAAAAAGTGATCGTGGCCGCCGAGAAGGTGTCGGGACCGGCGAGCATCGCCATCCCCACGCGCCCTATCTCGGGCATGAACACCGGCTTGCCACACGCGCGCAAGCCGAAGCGGTGAAAGAGACGCAGCACCGGCGGCAACCGCAACGCGTCTTCAGCGCTCCGCTCGGCGTCGGAGAAGAGAGGCCAGTGCGGTGCGGATGGGCCGCTCTCGTTCCCGCGTGGCCGCAGGTCGTAGCGAGGGTGCAGCAGACCGCGACGAGCCAGCAGCGCGTAGACGAGCTCAGCGTCGCGCAAGCTGTCGGTGTGCCCGACGTGAACGACGGACATGAAGTGCGTGGCGCCGAGGCGCTTTGCGCAAGCGTAGGCGGCCTTCCACAGCTTGCCGAGCGCTGCGGAGCCGCGATGTTCGGGCAATACCGAGGAGCGCGATACCTCGACCATGGGCAGGCCGTCGCGGCGGAAGGGCTGGTAGTCGTAGTGCGCTTCGCCCGGCGTCGCGAACCGGCTGCCGTCGTTGCTGGGTGTTGGCATCCCCGACAGGACGCGGCAGGTTCCGACGACCTGGTCGCCGCATTTGGCCAAAATGTGGGTAGCGCGCGCGTCGAATTCGTCGACCTCGACCTCACGCGTGTTCGCCGCGAACGCGCCCAGCTCACGCACGAAGATCTCGTGGCGCAGCCGGTACGCTTGCTGCTTGTCCTGTGCGGACTTTGCGATCACGAATTCGTAGTGCGTAGACACCTGAGCACACGCAGATCATAACGCGAGATCGCGCGAGCGCCCGTAACGACAAGCGGACTCGTCTCGCGGCACACGCGAGTTCAGCGGTGCGTGGCGCAACTTGCGCCACGGATGTTCAAACACGCGCGAATAGATCCAGCACCATGCGATACGAAAGCAAGGCGAGCTCGGGATCGTAGCGCGGTCCTTCGTCGCGCAAGAAGGCGTGCTGCGCGTTGAATTCGTGCCACGTGAAGCGGCGCTCGGTCTCGTCGAGACGTGCGCGGATCTTGGCGCGACCCTCGGCCGGAATATGGGGATCTTGCTTGCCCCAGATCATGAGCAGCTCGCCCGCGATCTCCCCGCTGCGCGCGAGCGAATCGTCGCCGCCCAGGCCGAGCGAAGCCTTGTGCAGGTCGGTCGCATAGAAGCACGCGGCCGCGCGCACGCGGCGATCGAGCGCGCAGCGAAAGGCCAGGTGACCGCCGATGCACACGCCCATCGTCAGCAATTTGCCGGAGCAATCGGCGCGCGACGCCAGATGGTCCAAGCTGACGCGCGCGTCCTCATCGTACGCTGCGCAGCTCTTGCTGACTTTGTGCGCGTTGCCGCGCTCTGCGCCGGCCTGGTCGTAGGCAAGCACGGTCCCCGCGGGCTCGAGCTCGTGAAAGATCTCCGGCACGGCCACGACATAGCCGTTACCCGCGAGCAACGCGGCCATGCGCGCGATCGGTCCCGTGCGCTGAAATATCTCCGAGAACAGCACGACACCCGGCCACGGCCCCGCCGCGACGGGCTTGTGAATGTACACGCGCATCGAGCCCGCGCGGGTCGCGAGCTCCGCGCTCGATTCGTCGACGATCATGCTCGGCTACTAGGCGCGGGGGTTCGGTGGGGCAAGTCGAGGTGTGCGATCCTTCTTCGCCCAGCTCAGTTCGCGATGAAGCCCGGCCACATCGTGCCACTCGCGCTGCCGGGCTCCTCCTCGGTCGAATACACAGCCATCTGCGAACCGCCAGCCGGGCCTTCGGCGAGGCGCGTGATCGTCAGATGGAGCACGTCCCCGTCGTTCGCCGTCTGGCGATCCCATGTGAACGCGAGCGTGGCTGGCAGGTCAGACGACGCGCGAGGTTCGTAGGCGCCCACGAACCAGCTCGCTCGGGGTGCTGTCGAAAACGCCTGCACCTCGATCGTGCGACTGAGGCCCAGTGGCACCTCGATCCCGTCGGTCAGATAGCCCACCTGGCCTGGATACGGGGCCAGGATCGCGCGCTCGCGGAGCTCTGGCGCCGCGCTGAAGTATGGAGCGCTCGGGCTCGGGACGCATGGATCGCGGCGGGCGCTCGCGGCCGCATTCGACCACGAACGCTGCACGGGAAAGCCGCCCAGAAGCAACTCGAGCGCCGCGCCATACAGTTCCGTGTTGCAGAGATCGGCGACCTCGCCAGCAGCGACTGGTCCCGATGGCTCAACGTAGAACGCCCACGCCAGATGATCCTGATCGACGTTGAAAAAAGCCGGAGCCGATACCGGGAATGGATCAGTGCTCGCTTCGATTAGCTCGTGAGAGATGGTGCTTGTTGGGCTCAGTCCGATATCTGGGCAGGCTGGGATGACGGCGTACGCAAAGCTTGGAGGCAGATTATTTGGGCTCGAGTCGAGGTGTCCCTCGTAGTGGTAGCCGCCGAAATCGACGCAACTGGCTTCGTCGTACGCGGTTACGGTCGTCGTCTGGGGATAGATCACGAGATAAACGTCGTCGGCCTGACGCGTTGGCCAAGCTGGGTCACTGCGGTCGACGCGAGCGGCCAGCCATTGCTCGATCTCGCTGTCATCGATCGCAGTCGACGGCAGATCGGGTACCACGACGGATGGAGCGATGCTCACGTCGCCCACGCCGTACTCGCCCGTCGTAGCTGACCAATAGGACGAGCCGGGCAGGGTAGCCAGGAATTGCTCGATTTCGCCTTGTGAGGAGTCGCCCGCAAAAAAAATCGGTACGACGCGTGGCGCGCTGAGCACGGGGCCACCGGAGTCCAACACTTGAGGCGGCGTGGCGCTCCCCTCTCGCGGCTCGGCTCCGTCGAGCCAAACGGACAGGTTCGTGCAACCGCTGAGGATCGCCGTAGACACACCAAGCCAAGCGTTGCGCGACATGACTCAGTGCCAGAGCAGCGACGTTTGGAGCCCGAAATACGCAACGGCGAAGCGGTAGAAGGTATCGTTGCCTTGCCGATCCGTGGCTTTGGTGCTCGGCGCAAACGAGGCGACCGCGGAGAGCCCGAGTGAGTACTGTGGACCGATCCAGGCGTCGTAGCCGCCGAACGGCGCGAACGCGGGTGAAACCGCCGTGTAGTCCCTGCCCACGGTGTCCCGAAACGTATAGCCGCCCAAGCCCAGGCTGCTTCCCACGTGCCAACCACCGCGTGGATTGGGATACCAATCACCGAACATGCCTAGGAGGGGGACAACACCGTCCGCCTCGCCCGGAGCTCCAGCTGGGGCCCCGTGGAACGAATCAGAGACGGTTGTTACCTCCAAGACCGCTCCGAGCACGAGTGAACTCGCAATCGTGCCGCCGAACCGAACCGAAAACGATGAACCTTGCCCGCTCAGCGATGCTCGCCGCGCAGGCCCGTTGCCCCAGATCGACACGTAGCTGAGGCCAAAGCTCAGGCGCAAATAGGCCCCGTCGTGCCGATAGTCATGCGGACCGAACACGACGCATTTCGCGTTCGTGTCGCCGAGCGTCGAGCTCGACTCTTGCGGGTCGGGGTGCGGGTTCGAGAAAGTCGATGTTGGGGGCACGAGGCCGAGCGATTCTGCGCGGCGCTGCCAGGGTGGTGGGGCATGGCGCAACCGCTTGGTATGTTTCGCGGCGGGCGTGGTTGGTGTCGTGCTCTGCGCTAGCGCGCTCTGTTGCAATAAACACAAACACGCGACCAGGGGCGGCACCCGCATCATGTTCGGCGACCCCACGCGCTGCTCGAGTAGAGCGTCTCCGCCGTGCGCGTTGCATGCACTCCGCGGAATCTAAGCGTTTCCGCCCAGCGCCGATAGTCGATATTGCCGGCCTAGACGCCACGCGGTGCGCGGAGCCTTCTTTATCTGCCTCGAACGAGGCGGGCGCGGTAGCGCAATCGCTTGCGCTACCGCGCCCCGAACTGCGGGCTAGGCCCGGAGCTCGCGCTCAATGTCTACTGAGCGGCCGTCAACTTTCCGAACAGACCGTGGGTTTCGTCGACAGGACCGGCAGTGAAAAACAGTTGCTGGCTCAGATCGGCGGTTGCGACGTTGGGTCCGAACGCCAGCGCCCAAAGCCCGTCGATCACGAGTTCGGCGCCCGAGGGCTTGACGAGCTGACCGGTCATCTCGCCCGTCGCCAGGTCGTAGGCGTGCACCTTGCCGTCACCGAAGTTGCCGACCAGCAGGTTTCCGCCGAGATCGCCGAAGCCCGCGGGCGCGACCGCGAGGCCCCACGGTGCATTGAGCACGCCCTGGCCGAGCAAATGGCTGGCCAGCGTGCCGTCGGTGTTGAACACGCTCACGTAGCCGGCGCCGACTTCGTCGACTTCGTCGCTCTTGGTCGCGTCCTGTTTGGCGTACGCGACGAAGACCTTGCCATCCATGGCCACGACGTTGAACGGCGCGAAGCCCGCGGGTACTTGCGGATCGGCGAATTTCCCGCCGGCGACGGGCGCGTAGTCCGTGTCGAACACGTCGACCTTGCCGCTGAAGAAGTTGGCCGCGGCGATCATCGGCGTGCTGCCGTTCGTCACCATGGCGAGCCCCTTGTAAGACGCGCTGGCCGCCGATTGATCGACGCGCGTGACGGCGGTGGCGCCCGTTTGCCAGCCGGCGATGGTGCCGTCCTCCGTGCAGAACACGAATTTGTCGCCTTTGAAGGCCGTAGTCGGATTGAAGAACTGACCCGTGGGCGCCGAAGTTCCCGCGTCGCCCACCGTGGGGATCGTCACGACCAGGCTTTGTGCCGTACCCGCCACGTCGTAGATGAGCGATGTGCCGGTGCCGTTGGCGCTCACCCAAAATAGCGGTCCGCCGAGCGCGTCGGAGTTGATCGCGAGACCCCAGGCATTTTGCAGGCCGGCCACCGTGCTCGCCGCAACACCTACTTGATCGGAGCTGAGATCGGTTTCGACTACCATTTGCTCGACGAGTTGCGAGGTCGCCCCGGCTTCGCCCGCTTCACCGCCCTTGCCGGCTGAACCAGCGCTGCTTCCAGCACTGCCGCCCTGTGCGGCTCCCGCGCTGCCGGCGGTTCCAGCGGAGCTGCCGCTCGATCCGGCGACGCCGCTCGTGCCGCTCATGCCGCTTGTGCCGGACGAGCCTCCGCTGCCCGCGCTGCCCGCGCTACCTGCGACGCCGCCGGTTCCCGTAGGAGGTGGCGTCGTGGCGGTGTTGTCGGAGCCGCACGCCGTGGTGACCGCTGCGCCAGCGACTACAGAGCCAAGCAGCACGAGCGCACGTTGCAGATTCAGTTGCATGTTCATGAGTCCTCCTCGATGAGCGACAAAAGGTAGTGATTGGGGTCCAGTGTGCGGCCGTGTGGGATGCAACCGGCGTACCGGCTCCCGCCTCGAAGTCGTCGGCGCTCGAGCGATCGCAGAACGCGTCGAAAGACGTCACACGTCGGCCGCTGACAGTCCTCATTCGCTGCGGCTCGCAACAGTCCACGCCGCTACGAACACACGGACGCGCGGCAGGCTCGCGCGGCACGGTTGCGCGCGCGAGGCGTTCCTGTCGAGTAGCGCGCGATGTTCGTGGAGCAAACATCGCTGCGTGTTTGCTGGCTCGAGTCTAGCCGCCGCGTCGCTCGTATGTGCCGACCAGCTCGCCCCACGCGAGCACGTGGTCGCGCAGCGTGTCGAGCAGCGTGCTGCGGCCTATGCCGGGTTCGAGCTCCGGTGTGACGTCGAGCGCGAACACTTGGAAGTGATAGTGGTGTACGCCGTGCCCCGGCGGCGGCGCTGCTCCCGTGAAGCCGAGCTTGCGATTGCTATTTTTACCGAGCAGCGCGCGCGATGCAGCCTGGTCGTCGAGCGTGCCTGTCTCGGCCGGAATACCATAGGCGAGCCAGTGCACGAACGGCTTCAGAGCCGGCGCGTCCGGGTCCTCGCACAGAACAACGAACGAGCGCGTGCCCTCGGGGGCACCCGTCCATTGCAGATCGGGGGGCGTCCCTTCGCCGTCAGCCGTGCAGCGCTTGGGCAACACCGCGCCGTCCTTGAAAGCAGAGCTCACGACGGCGAGCCGGGGCAGCCCGCCTAGGTTCAGATAGCGAGACGCCAGTTTTTCGTTGCCTGCGCGCGCGGACTCGAGCGCGCTACCGATTGAATCAGCGAGGTCGTGCGCAATTCCCATGTGGACACCTCCCGCGCCAATAGAGCAACCAACGTGCCGAGCGCCCGCACGGTACGCTAGCTGTGGCCCGAGGCAGCTTTGTCTCGACTTGCGTATTCGCCTCACTCATGGATTTTCGCGAGTCGGTGCGGCATGGCCGTGGGCCCGCTCACCTGAACCCGCGGAATCCGGGCACGTAGCGTGCATTTCCCGGGCCCTCGGCCATGGGCGCAATTCAAGTAGTGCTTCTCGACGTCGACGGCACGCTCGTCGACAGCAACGACGCGCACGCGCAAGCTTGGCTCGAGACCTTCACCGCGCACGGTTTTCGTGCGGATTTTGGGCGCATTCGCGAGCTCATCGGGCAGGGCGGGGATAAGCTCATCCCGGAAATTTGCAGGGTGTCGAGCGACTCGCTGGTGGGCGCTCGCTTGAGCGCGGAGCGCGCGCTGCGCTTCCGCGAGCAATTCTTGCCGCGCGTGCGCGCCCTGCCCAAAGCCTATGACTTGCTCGCACGCTTCCGGCGCGCAGGCCTGCGTTTGGTGGTCGCGAGCTCCGCGCCGGAAAACGAGCTTGCGGCGTTGCTAGATATTTGTGGCGCGCGCGATCTGGTCGAACACACGGTTTCTGCCGACGGCGCCGCGCATTCCAAACCCGATCCGGACATCATAGAAGCCGCTTTGAAGAAGAGTGGCGCAGACGCGGCCAGCGCGATCCTGCTTGGCGACACGCCGTACGATTTGCAGGCGGCGTACAAGGCAGGTGTCGGTATGGTCGCGCTGCGTTCTGGGGGCTTTCCGGACGAGCTATTGAAGGGCGCGCTCGCGATTTACGACGATACCGCGCACTTGCTCGCGCTCTACGATCGCTCGCCTTTTGCCTAGCTTCGTTGGTCGGGGCGTCGCCCCAAAGCCGTCTCACACCTCGAGGAGAAGCCATGATGAAAGTACGCGATTTGATGACGACGAACGTCGCCTCTCTCCAGAGCCGAGAGCCGCTCAGCGCCGCGGCCCAACGCATGTGGGAGTGCGATTGCGGCGCGATCCCCGTGACCGAAGACGGCAGCAGCCGCGTGATCGGCATGATCACCGATCGCGATATCTGCATGGCGACCTGGACCAAGAACCGGGCGCCGAGCGCGATTGAACTCGCCGAGGTGATCTCGCGCGAGCTTTACTTTTGCGCCCCGGAGGACGGGCTGTCCACGGCCGGCAACCTCATGCGGCAGAAGCAGGTGCGGCGCATTCCCGTACTCGACGAGAACCGCAATTTGGTCGGTATCTTGTCGCTCGCGGACATCGCGTCGTACTCGCAGCCGCTCGAACCACGCACCTTCGGCAGCGAAATCGCGCCAAGCGACCTGGCCGCGACGCTCGCCAACATCTGCCATCCGCGCGCGCCGCTCAGCTCGACGGCCTGACGGCGGGCGTCGGCTCGCCCTGGACGAGGCATCGCGCCTCGGCGGCGCAGGGGCGCCACGAACGGCGCGCGGAGTCTTTATCCACAGGAACGGAGAAATACGGGTTCGCCGTGGCGCGAAGCCGGTACGAAACGGCGGGGTCCGATGGCACATGGCGTGCTTGTGTTGCGCTGCTCGCGCCCTGGGTGTGACGCGAGACGCAAGGCACATGCCCCTAGCCAATACGAGCTCGATTGCAGCGACGATCACGCCGGTCGCCACCGCCGTGCCGCCCTACGCGGTCACTCAGAGCGACGCGATCGCCATCGCCGAACGCACTTTTCGGCTCGACCACGCAAAGGCGAGAGCGCTCGGCACCTTGTTCGACAATTCCGGCGTGGGCACCCGTTATTCGGTGCGCCCGCTGGCCGATATCGAACGGCGGCTCACGCTCACCGAGTCGAACGCCGCCTATTGTGAGCACGCGCTCGGGCTGGGTCGCAAGGTGGCGCGCGACGCGCTCGCGCTCGCCGGCGTGAAGGCGGAGCAAATCGACCTCGTGATCACGGCGTCGTGCACGGGCTTGATGATTCCATCCCTCGACGCGCGCCTCGCGGGCGAACTCGGATTTCGGCCCGACGTGAAGCGCTTGCCAATCACGGAGCTCGGGTGCGCGGCCGGCGCCTGCGCGCTCGCGCGCGCGCACGACTACCTACGCGGGCATCCCGGGCAGAACGTGTTGGTGATCACCGTCGAGTTGCCGACGCTGACTTTTCAAGGCGACGATCTGTCCGCGCAAAATTTGGTGTCGAGCGCGCTCTTCGGCGACGGAGCCGCGGCGACCGTCGTGCGCGGAGTAGCGGCGCCGGGCGTCGAGATCTTGGACACCTGCAGTTACCAATTGCCAGGCACCACGGGCGCCATGGGCTTTCAGCTCGAAACCGCGGGGCTGCACATCGTGCTGTCCAAGGAGATGCCGGTGCTCGTGAGCCGTTCGCTCGATTGGCTGGCGGAGAACTTCTTTGGACGGCACGGGCTCTGCGCGGCTGACTTGGCGTTCGCCGTCGTGCACCCCGGTGGCCGCAAAATCCTCGACATCGCGCAGACCAAGCTCGCGCTGCCCGACGCGCTGCTCGCGCCGTCGCGCGCGACCTTGCGCGCGTACGGCAACGTGTCCGCCGCTTCCGTGCTGTTCGTGCTCGAGGCGTGGCAGAAGCTCGCGCCCGCGCCGAGCTCGGGCTCGCTCGGCGCGATGGTGGCCTTTGGACCGGGCATCAGCACCGAGGCTTTGCTGCTCCGATGGCGCTGACGCACGCGTACTTCGCCTTGCTCGCTCTGGTCGCGCTCGGGCGCTTGGTCGAGCTCGGCATCTCGAGGCGCCATCAACGGGCGCTCGATCGGCGCTCGGCGCGGCTGCAAAAGGAGCCGGGCTTCGTGTGGATGGTGCTGCTCCACGTGGGCATCATGCTCGGTTCAGGGCTCGAGGTCGGGCTCCTGCGGCGCCCGCTCTGGCCCGTGCTCGCGCTTGTGGCGTCATTGGTTTTCGTCGCGGCCAACGCGCTGCGCTGGTGGGTCATGCGCAGCATGGCCACGCACTGGAACGTGCGCGTGATGGACTCGCTGTCGCTCGGTGTCGTGCGGCGCGGTCCATTTCGCTTGCTGCGTCACCCGAACTACGTGGCCGTATTCCTGGAGCTCACGGCGCTGCCGTTGATTCACGGAGCGTGGGGGACTGCCTTGGTCGGCTCGCTGCTGCACGCGCTCGTTCTGCGGCGTCGCGTTGCGTTCGAGGAAAATGTCTTGTTTCGCCACGCGGCGTATCGCGAGTACTTTTGGCGGAAGCCGCGCTTCGTCCCTCTGCTGAGCGATGTGCTCGCTCTATGGCGCGACGAGCCTCTCGCGGAAAAAGCTTTACCGCGGAGCACTTGGTTCGCGGCCGTTCGCGTGCAGGACAAGAACGGACGTCCGTCGTGACGCGCGCCGACGTGTTGATCGCGGGCGGCGGAGTCGCCGGCGCCGCGGCCGCGATCGTCCTCGGTCGCGCCGGCCTGCGTGTCGCGTTGTTCGAGGCCCGCGAGCTCGGCCGTGACAAACCGTGCGGTGAAGGGTTGATGCCGTCGGGCGTCGAGGTGCTCGACCGGCTCGGCTTGCTCACTGCCGTTGGCGGCGCGCCGTTTTTCGGCGTTCGCTACCACGTACGCGGCTACTCGGCGCAGGCGCACTTTCCACGCGTCGCCGGCCGGCGCGCCCTCGGCCTTGGCCAACGACGCGTGCTGTTGGATCGCGCGCTGCTCGAAGCCGCGGCGAGCACGCGCGGCGTGTCGACTCACGTCGGCGCGCGTGTGCAAGACGTGCTCCGCGAACGCAATCGCGTGGTTGGACTACGCGTCGGAGACCGCGAATATCGCGCGCCCTTGACGATCGGCGCGGACGGCGCGTCCTCGACGATCCGCGCTCGGCTCGGCTTGAGCCCCCGGCGCATCGGCGGTCGCCTGGGGGTCGTCACGCACTTCAAGTTGGGTGCGCATGAAGAGCCGCGGCCTTGGGTGGAGGTATTCGTGGGTGACGGGCACGAGTTTTACGTCACGCCGCTGCCGGATCGGCGGCTGCTCGTGGCTTGCTTGATGCCTGCCGCGTACGCGGGCGGACTGCGCCGCGCGAGTAGGCTCTTCCATGAACAGCTGCGAGCTCATGTGCCGCTCGCGGCGCGTCTCGAGGGAGCGACGCAAACGACGCCCTTCATGGCTCGCGCGCCGCTCGCGGTCCGTGCCCGCTCCGGCTGGCGGCCAGGGGCGCTCTTGCTCGGCGATGCCGCCGAATCCTTCGACCCCATCACGGGCGGAGGGATGGCTCAGGCGCTCGTATGCTGCGAGGCGCTCGCGCCGTACGCGCTCTCGGCGCTCGAGCACGGAGACGGCTGGCTGCGGCGCTTCGATCGCGTTCGACGTGCCCAAGCGCGCGATCACCGTCTACTCACGAGCTCGGTCCTGGCGCTGGCGGACAGGCCGTCGCTCGCGCGTCCATTCCTCGGCTTCTTCGCCAGCCATCCCCGATTGTTCAGCCATTTGGTGGGAGTCGCTGCTGGCACGCGGCGGCTCTTCGGCGACGCGCTAGAGGCCTGCGAACCCGAGCAACTCGGCGACGGTGCCGGCGAATACGAGCAGGACCGAGATGAAGGTGGTCTGCTCCCAGCGCCCCACGTCGTCGACGGCATCGCGCCGCATGACCATTAGCTGCACGAGCGCGAGCGGTGCCGTACAGAGCACGGCGAGGGCGACACGTGTGGGCAAGCCGCAAGCGACCAGCACGGGCAGCAGCAAGTACGCGGCGCTCAAGCTCACGTGATGCAGGCGGCGCGCGGCCCCTACAGCGAGCCGCACCACCAGTGTCTTCTTGCCGACGGCGGCGTCTCCGGCGCGATCCGGAAATTCGACGCTCAGCAGCATCGCAAATTGCAGGAGCGCGAGCGGAATGACGGCCAGCATCGCTAGGCGCGTCAAACTGCCGGCCTGTACCAAAAATCCAAACCACGGCACGAGCACGGCGACGACCACGGCCGCCGTGAGCTCCCCCAGGCCACGGGAATGCAGTCGAAATGGCGGCGCGCTGTAGGCCCAGGCCAAGAGCAGCATCACGGGCATCAGGCTCGCCGCGGTATTGCTCACGGTGTGCGTCCCGTACAGCGCGACCGTCAACGCGAGCGCGAGCATTGCGGCGACCAAGGCCGTCGTAAGCGCGACCGAGCGCGGGATCTCGTTGTCCGCGAGCACGCGACTGCCACCCGACCAGCGCGTGGGCGTGCGATTGGCGCGGTCGGCGTCGAAGTCGAAATACTCGTTCGAATAGTTGGTCATGACCTGTGTGCTCGTCACGACGGCCTGGGCCAGCAAGTACTGCGGCCAGCGTATGGGGATGCCCATCACCCGCGCGATCTCGGCGCCCAAGCCGAACATCACGAAGCCCCCCACGAGAAACTGCGGCCGACCGAGCCGGATGAAAGCCCACAGGCGGGCTGGCGCGCTTCCGGCGCTCGTCTGCTCACTCGCCAACATGCATCGGCTCCGGCGTTCGGATTTCCGGTCGACCAACCAGCAAGTTACACGCCAATTGCGATCGCGGCGGACCACGCTCTGATCGAGACGCTGGCACGGGCGTTGCTGCTTTCAGAAACATGAA
>DASYCR010000614.1:0-1500 GCA_036500095.1 Polyangiaceae bacterium | reverse complement strand
CGCTGCCAGCTTTGGTGCTGGCGGCGTACGGTGTGCGGGTCGTCGTGGTCGGGCGCGCGCTCGACGCACGCGTCCAGCGCGAGTCGGCCACGGTGTTGATGGGTCGCTTTCCGATCGAGGCGTTCCATTGGGCGCTGCGTGGAGTCGGACGCACGGTTGCTCGTAGCGGTGTTTCCCCCGACACGTTGACGCTCATCTCGCTCGTCATCTCTGGCCTGTCGTTGCCCTTCGCTGCGCTCGGCAAGCTGCCAGCGGCGGGCGCGGCGCTGTTGTTCGGCGCCGCGTTCGACGCGCTCGACGGCATCGTCGCGCGAGAGCGCGGCGTCGCGTCGGACGCGGGTGAAGTGCTCGATGCCGTCGTCGACCGCTATGCGGACGCCGCGCCGCTCTTGGGCTTGGCCATCTTCTACCGCGCGTCCGTGCTGGCGTTGGTGCTCGTGCTCACGGCGTTGCTGGGCTCCATGCTGGTCAGCTACGTGCGCGCCAAGAGCGAGGCGATGAGTCTATCTCTGCCCGGCGGCCTGATGCGGAGGCACGAGCGCATCGCCTATCTGACGGCTGGTTTGTTGGTCGGTCCACTGCTCAAGTTGGACAGCGTGCCGCTCGAAGCTCCGCTCACCTTGCTCGCGGTCGGCGTGGTAGCGGTGGTCTCCAACATCGCGGCGGTGGCTCTAACCCGCGCCGCGCGCGCCGCGCTGGTCCAGCAAGGGCGCGGACCGAAAGGCCGCGCGTGAACCTCACTCCTGCGCCGCCGGCTCCCGCCGCGGATTCCAAGCGTCGCCTGCGCGTGCTCACCGATTTGCCGGGCCCGAAATCGCGCGCGCTCCGCGCGCAAGAGCTCGAGCATCTCGCCCCCGGCACCCAAGCCATTTGGGAGTACGCAGGCATCGCCGTCGAGTCCGGCTCCGGTAGCGAGCTGATGGATGTAGACGGGAACCGCTTCCTCGATCTGGTCGCGGGTATCTCGGTCGCGGCGCTCGGCTACGCGCACCCACGCTATCTGGCCGAGTTCGGCGCGCAGCTGGCGAAGATCCACGTCGGCTCCTTCACGACTGAAGCGCGTCTGAAGGCGCTGAAGCTGCTCGGGCAATTGCTGCCCGCTGATCTGGATAAAGTGCAGCTCTTTTCCGGCGGCTCCGAAGCCGTGGAGAGCGCGCTGCGCTTGGCCCGCGCGCACACCGGTAAGTTCGAGATACTGTCCTTTTGGGGCGGTTTTCACGGAAAAACCAGCGGCGCCCTCGCGCAAATGGGCAGCGATTTCAAGCACGGTCTCGGCCCGCTCGCCCCCGGCGCGCACCTCACGCCCTACGCGGATTGCGCGCGCTGTCCGTTCAAGCTCAAGCACCCGTCGTGCGGGCTCTTATGCGTGGAGTTCGCGCGCGACAAGCTGAAGAAAGAGACCACGGGCAAGCTCGCGGCAATTCTCGTAGAGCCGATGCAAGGCACCGCCGGGAACATCGTTCCCCCGCCGGATTTCCTGCGCGCCGTGCAAGACGTAGC
>DASYCR010000613.1:0-3036 GCA_036500095.1 Polyangiaceae bacterium | reverse complement strand
GAGCAAATCGTCGATCAGCTGAAAGGCGATGCCGATCCGCTCGCCGAAAAGCCCGAGCCGTTCTTCGTCGGCTGCGCTCGCGCCGGCGAGCCTGGCTCCTGCGCGCGTCGCAAATGCGAACAGCGAGGCGGTCTTGTCGCGCAAGATCCGTTCGTAGGTGGCCTCCGACACATCGAGTTCTCGTCGTCCACGCAGCTGAACGATCTCGCCGTCGACCAAGCGTCGCAGCGTCTGAATCAGATCCGGCATCAAATCCGGAGCGTGCAGCTGCGTGCGGGAAAGCGCGTGCACGAGCAACATGTCGCCGCTCAAGACGCTGATCGCGTTACCCCAGGCGAGACGCGATGTCGGAGCTCCGCGCCGCTCGCTGCCTTCGTCCACGACGTCGTCGTGCAGCAAAGTGGCCGAGTGTATCAACTCCGCAACGACCGCGAGTTCGCGGACCTTGGGCGTAATGGCGCCGAAGCAAGCCGCGCTCAGCATCAGTGCGATCGGGCGTACACGCTTGCCCCCGCGGGCGAGCAAGTGGCGCGCGGCATCCGTTCCAGGGTGCTCGCCCTGCCCCACGACCTCGGACAGCGCCCCCTCTACCCAGCGCAGATCGTCAGAGAGAAGTTCTTGTACGGCGATCAGGCGGGCAGCCGCGCGCCCTGCTTCTTCGGGATGCGCTTGCGCGGAATGAACCAAGGTCGCCACGCCGGTCTCGATCCCCAGCCCGGAGGCCTCTTCGAGTTTCTGAGTTTTCAAATCTTTGTGAAACTATGGGGTAGCTCCCCGCCAGGGTCAACGAGTCGTGTTCGGCCAGTCGGCCAGTTCCCGGCCCGCTCGAGCCGCATTGACGGGACTCGGAAGCGCAGGCACATCTCTGCGCGAGATGCGCAGCCTGTCGCCTGCTCAAGTCGTTGGCAGACGCGGACGCCGATTGGGCCTTCTCGTGTTCGGGCTGTTGGTCTCAGGCGCCACGGCGATTTGGACCTACCAGGTGCTTTATCAGGTGTTTTCTACGACCCCGAGCCCCGTGGGCATCGAGTGCCGCCCGAAGATGGTCGAACTGGCCCGCGCGGTCGTGCGCGCGCGGGCGGCCGCGGCGGCAGACGGCGGCGGTGAGCGAGCGGCCCTCACCCGCTTCCGCGCGGCTTTGGAGCCGGAGTGGAATCAGCGCAAGGCACTCGACGGCGTCTGCAACGCCGATCCTACGACCCGGGCCGCGTTGGCAGACGTCGATGCGCTTCGCTATGCGGAAGAGCACGCGGTGCGGTATGAGGCGTTGGGGCTCGGTCCGGAACGACTGCGAGTTCAATCCCTGATGCGCGCTCAGCGCTGAGAGGGCCGAGGATCCCACGGATTTTTTCGAGATGCCTTCCGACCAAGCCAAGACCGACGAACCTCTACCAACCTTCGACGTCCTCCCACTTTCGCCCGAGCTCCGGCGCGCCGTCGACGAACTCGGCTACGTCCACCCGACGCCGGTGCAGTGCGCCGTGTTCGAGCCTGCCTCGCGTGGTCGAGACCTGGTGGTGCAGGCGCGCACGGGGACGGGCAAGACCGCCGCGTTCGCCATGCCCCTGCTCGATGCACGCGTGCCGCGCAACGTGCCCGGCGTGCAGGCGCTCGTGCTGTGCCCAACGCGCGAGCTTGCACTCCAAGTCAATCGCGAGGTCGAGGCCCTGGCGAAGTACCGCGGCACGCGCAGTACGGCCGTCTACGGCGGGGCGCCCATGCCCAAGCAAGTCGAGGCCATTCAAAACGGCGCGCAAATCTTGGTCGGCACGCCTGGTCGAGTGCTCGATCATCTGCGACGACGCACGCTCGAGCCGAGCACCATCCGCGTGTTCGTGCTCGACGAGAGCGACGAAATGCTGTCCATGGGTTTTCTACCCCAGATCAGCGAGATCCTCGGCTTCTTGCCGGAAAATCGACAAACGCTGCTGTTCAGCGCGACCCTGCCTCCGGACATCCGACGCGTAGCCGAAACACGGCTGAAGAATCCCGAGTTCTTGACGCTGAGCGGGGATCACATCGGCGCGCTGGAAATACAGCACACCGTGTACCTGAGCCGCGGCGACAAGCTCGCCGAACTGATTCAGGTCATCGAGGTCGAAAACCCCGAGAGCGCAATCGTATTTTGCAACACGCGTGACGAGACGAAGCGCGTCGCGCAAGCGCTGCAGCAACAAGGGTTCGCCGCGGATTGGCTGAACGCCGACCTCGCCCAAAACGATCGCGAAAAGGTGATGGCCGCCACGCGCAAGGGCGAGCTGCGCTTCTTGGTGTGCACGGACGTCGCTTCGCGCGGCATCGATATTTCTCACCTCACGCACGTGATCAACTTCGATTTTCCGGAATCTGCGGAGAGCTACGTGCATCGCACCGGTCGAACCGGGCGCGCGGGTCGCACGGGACACGCGATCGCGCTGATCGAGCCCGGCGACATCGGAAACCTGTACCTCTTGAAGCTGACCTACAAGGTCAAGCCAATCGAGCGACAGCTCCCGTCCGCGGTGGAGAAAAAGACCCGCGCGGAAACCGACCTGCTGCGCTGGTTCGTCGATGCGTTCGAGAACCGCGCGATGCATGTAGATGATCTTGCCCTGGCGCGACGGCTGCTCACGCACGAGCAGGCCGAACGCATCGTGGCCGGGCTCCTACGCGATCACCTCGGAGCCCGCCCAGACGCGCAAGAAGAGGCCACGGCTGTGCGGCGAGCGAAGACCACTCGCGCCACGGCCGAGCCTGCCGAGGTCGCTCTCCCAGAACGCGAGCGCCCGGAGCGCCCAGCCGCACGCCAGCGGCCCCCAGCGCGCCCATTGGCGCAGCCGCGACCGGAAGCCAAGCCAGCAAGACCCGCGCCGATACCGGTCCCGGAACCCCAACCAGTCCATGAGCGAAGCAATGGGCATGCCGTGGCTACCGACAGAAAACTCAATGAGGACTCCGCAGACGAGCTCGAGGGCGATCAGGCAACCCCCGCCGGCTGTGCCGAGATCTACGTGAGCGTGGGTCGGCGGGACGGCGCACGGCCGAGCGATTTTCAAA
>DASYCR010000612.1:0-3590 GCA_036500095.1 Polyangiaceae bacterium | reverse complement strand
CCGGAGATCGCGGTGCAGGTATCGCCGCGAGTGTCCGCGCGCGTGAGCCGCGCAGTAGGTGATCCAAATCCAGGCGAACCTCCGGACCGCACATTTTTGACGTTGGATTTTCGACTGAAGTCGCGCTGGTCGCTCTCGACTCTAGTCGGGGACCACGGGGAGTCTCAGTTGGATTTGATCTGGCGAAAGCGTTACTGAGAGCGCGGCCGGATGCTTAGACCGCTCCGGGCCGTGCCGCACCCTTCGCGCGTAGCGCGTCGTGGCGCGCGGCGTTTGTGCATGGTGCTCGGGCTGATCTCCACGCTGATGTTCGCGCGGTGGGCGCTCGCCGATGAAACGGCGCCGACTCCAGGCCTGCAGCATGCGACTGCGAAGCCAGGCGAGAAGGGGCACTACGAGTTCACTCCGGCGCCCTTGCTCGGGGGGAGCAGCGACGTCGGCATCGGCGGAGGCGTGCTCGCATCCTTTGCGCGCCGAGAGCCCGGGTTCGAACCGTATTTGTATCGGCTCGAACTGACCGCGACAACGACCTTCAAGCGCGCCGAATCGGGCAAGCTCAGCTCGCCCTATCAGGATTACTACCTGCTGCTCGCGCTGCCGCACGTGCGAAAGGATCGCGTCGCGCTCGATATTCGCGTTTCCTACACGCGGGAAGCCAACCTCAAGTACTACGGGCTCGGCAACGCGTCTCGCGTGCCGAGCAACGTCCCGCTCGAGGACCCGTTCTACGAGTACGTGCGCGTTCATCCCGAAGCGCGCGCGCACTTGACCGCGCGGCTGGTCGGGCCGCTCGCGCTCAACCTCGGCGTCTTCTACACGTACAACACGCTGGATGTGCCGCCGAGTGGGCTTTTGGCACAAGATTCGAGCTCCGCAAACCCGGAGGTGCGCAAGCTCGCGCGCTTCTCCGCCCGGCACTCCACCTTGTTCTTTAGTTACGGCTTCAGCTACGACGGCCGCGACGACCAAGTCGCGACGACCCGCGGGCAGTACTACGCGACACGCTTCGATTGGTCTCCAGGCGGTAGCGACCAATTTCCGTATCGCTACGCGCGTTGGAACACGAACGCTCGCTGGTATTGGCCGCTCAAGCCGTACGGCTCGGTGGTCGGCTTGCGCGTCACCACGGATTTTCTATTCGGTGCTCCGCCGATCTACGAACTGGCGCGCTTCGACGACACACCCGCGTTTGGTGGAGCAAACGGCGTGCGCGGAGTACCGGGCGAGCGTTACCACGGGAAAGCCAAGGCGTTCGCCAACCTGGAGTGGCGTCAGGTCTTGTTCAATTTTCGAGCGCTGGGCAAAGCGAACGGTTTTGCGCTCGCGCTCTTCGTCGACAGTGGGCGGCTGTGGACCGACTACGCGCCGCATCCGGAGCTCGACGGCACGGGCGCTGGCCTGAAATGGGGCGTCGGCGCCGGTCCGCGCTTGCTCGCCGGAAAGTCCTTCCTGCTCCGTGCCGACGTCGCCTGGTCTCCCGACGCACGTCCAGTCGGTGTCTATATCACCTCGGGCGACATCTTTTAGCTCTTCGCAGGCGTCTTCGGTGGGCGGTGATGCGGCACATCGCTTGCTTGATGCACGCACATGCATCGCAAGCTCCAAGTCTTTTTTCTGCCCGTCGTGCTGACTGCGACAATCTTGCTTGGGTTCGAGCGCGCCGCGCACGCCGACGATGCTACCGTGCTCGCGGCGGATTTCGACTGGACCGGCGGCATCGGCGAGCGCGGAGTCAGCACGGGTCAGGGCGGAGCGATTCGCCTCGGTTACAAGCTCGACATGGTGCTGGCTTCGCTGACGCCCGAGGTCGGCGGCGGATACCACTGGTTTCGTGGCGCGGCCGACGCGTCATTGAAACAGGGCTTTGTGGGTGGGCGGTTGCGCTTCGGCAAGATACTCGAGCCTGGTGTATACGCGCATCTGGGCTACGGCGTGCTGGACGAGTCGGTACCGGGCGCAGGGTTCTCGGGCGTGAGCGCCGATGCCGGCGTCTCCCTCGATCTGACGCTCTTGCCCGTGCTCGATCTGGGCGTGCACGCTGGCTACAACGGAATCCTCGCCAATAGTGAGCATTCCGCGTTCGACAGCTACGTGCTCGGCCTCCAGGCGGCACTCGTGTTTTGACGCTCGCGGGTCGTGTGATCGAACGCCACAGTGCGGCGTTCTTGAGCGAACGTCGTCACAACACGCCACACAACGCCGCGAATTCCGCGCTAAATCCGGGGCAAGCTAGCTGGCATGCAGCGTGCAGAAGGGGGCGCACTCATGGAAGCAGCAGCATTCAGCGTCGAGCCGCAATCGCCCTCTGAAACCCCGGATGAACAGGTTCCGCCGTCGGGGCGGAAGAGCACACCCGTCATGAAGCCGCGCGGGAGCGTGGCGAACGTGTTGGTCGTGGATGACGACCAAGATATGTGCGAATTGATGGAGGCGGATCTGACGCGCCGGGGATACGCCGTGAGCATTTTTACGTCGCCTGCTCAGGCGCTCGCAGCCCTCGATACCGAGGACTTCAGCGTGCTGTTGGTCGACGTCAACATGGAGGAGATGAGCGGCTTCGACGTATGTCGGGCGGCGGTGGCCAAACGGCCCGATCTGGTCGTGATGGTGATGACCGGCTTCGGCAGCCTAGAGCACGCGGTGGGAGCGATCCGAGCCGGCGCGTACGACTTCATCGCCAAACCGATCTCGATGGACGCTCTCGCCTTGACGCTCGAGCGTACCGTCCGCGAGCTCAAGTTGCAGGACGAGCTCAAGCGCCTGCGCCGCCGCGTCGATAGCAGGGAACTCCCACAGGTCGTCAGCGAGAGCCCGGCCATGCAGCACGTGGCCGACATCGTCAATCGCATCGCCGACAGCGACGCGTCGGTGTTGATCACCGGCGAGAGCGGCACGGGCAAAGAGCTCGTAGCGCGCGGCCTGCACGAGCGAAGCGGGCGCCGTGGCGCGTTCTTGGCCGTCAACTGCGCGGCGATCCCGGAGACGCTCTTGGAAAGCGAGCTCTTCGGTCACGCCCGGGGCGCCTTCACGGACGCGCGCAACGCGCGGTCCGGGCTGTTCGTCGAGGCCAACGGCGGCACGCTATTTCTCGATGAAATAGGCGAAATGCCGCTGGGCGTGCAGGCCAAGATTCTGCGCGCGTTGCAGGAGCGCAAGGTCCGGCCGGTTGGTTCGAACGTCGAAACGCCGTTCGAAGCGCGCGACATCACCGCGACCAACCGCGATCTCGAAGGCGAGATCGCGGAGAAGCGATTTCGCGAGGATCTATACTACCGCATCAACGTCGTGCGCATCGAGGTGCCGCCGCTGCGCGCGCGCGGGAACGATATCTTGCTGCTCGCACAATTTTTTCTGGAACGCGCAGCGTCGCGCCGCGGCAGCGCGGGGGCGATTCGCTTGGGGCGCAGCGTAGCGGAGCGGTTGCTCGACTACGATTGGCCGGGCAACGTGCGCGAGCTCGAAAATTGTATCGAGCGCGCGGTGGCGCTCGCGCGCTACGACGAGATGACGCTGGACGATTTGCCGGCCAAGATCCGTGAGCATCGCTCGAGCGACGTTGCTGACGTCACGGCCGATCCGAAAGATCTGCC
>DASYCR010000611.1:0-14158 GCA_036500095.1 Polyangiaceae bacterium | reverse complement strand
ACGCGCGACACGACCGCCGGTACGAGCTTCGCGCGCACGACCTTGGCGACGCGGCTTTCGCTCGATGCGGCTTGAAATACGCGATCGGTGGTCTGCACGAGCCGCCGCGCAAAGGCGATGCGCTCGGGCTCGTAGCTGTCGAGCAGGTCCGAGTTCGCTCGATCGTCGAGCACCGCGGCGAGCTTCCAGGCGAGATTCATCGCGTCCCCGAGACCGGTGTTCATGCCCTGGCCTCCGACTGGACTGTGAATGTGTGCCGCGTCGCCGAGCAAGAAGACGCGCCCGCGGCGGAAGCGGTCCGCGACGCGATGGTGCACGCGGTACGTCGAAAACCAATGCACCTGCTCGATCTCGAGGCCGATCCGCTCGAGCGGGCGACGATCGACATGCTCCCAGCGGAGTTCGCTTTCGCCGACCGCGTCCGCGCGCACGGTGCCGATCAAACGGGCGCGCCCCTCACCGAGCAGCGGGAACAGCGCCAGAAATCCGGCTTCGTCGAGCATCACGTGCAGCTCGTGGTTCATGCGGGCGCCGCGAGCCTGTACGTCGGCCACGTAGAAGAGATGCTCGTAGGTGCCGCCTGGGAATTCGGCGCCGATCGTGCGGCGGACCAGCGAGCGCGCGCCGTCGCAGCCCGCGACGTAGCTCGCCTCGCAGGTCGCCAGCGCGCCGTCGCTGTTCTGTTCGCGGACAAGGACGCCTTGCGGGCGCTCCTCCAACCCGATCAGCGTCGTGCGCCGCTCGACAGTGACGCCCAGGGCCGCCAGCTTTTCAATCAACAAACTCTCGTGCTCGTCCTGCGGGAAAATCAGGGCGAACGGGAACGGGCTCAGGCCTCGGCCGATTGCGCCGAGCTCGACCTGGGCGGCGTGCACGCCGCGGCGCCACAGGTTGACGGTATCGAGCCGCAGCGCGCGTCGAACGACGTCGTCGGCGATGTCCAGCTGCCGATAGAACTCGAGCGTACGCGCCTGCATGGCGAGGGCGCGCGAGGTCGTGCCTGGCGCGCCCGTCTCGTCGATGATGCGCACGCGGATGCCGAGCCGGCTGAGGACCAACGCCAGAAAGAGGCCTGTTGGGCCGGCTCCGACGATCAACACCTGGGTCGAGTGATGGGTCATGTGCTCGATGTCCACTAGGGTGGCAGCGCTCCGGTCGGCGTTAGCGGAGTGAGGGCCGCCTGTTCCGGCGGCAGCAGCGGCGGTCGTTCACGCGTGGCAACGTCGGCGATCGTGAAGGTCGCGAGTAGGAGCAGCATGACCAGCGCGGTCAGGGCGGCCAGGCGCACCGACACGGCTTCCCGCCAAAACTCCATGAAGCAGCTGAGTACGAGCGACGCTTTGGCGACCGCGATCAAGAGCGCGATCGGCAGCGCCCACGCTGCGAGTCGCAGGTAAGACAAGCCGAAGCTCAAGCCCGCCAGCGCGAGCAGCGCGAGCCCGGCCAGAGCGAGCTTGCGAGCGTGCGCCCGCTCGGCGCCGGAATCGGCATCACCTACGCCAGGTAATAGAGGGGCCATACGAAGATCCAGATCAGGTCCACGAGGTGCCAATACAGGGTGGCATTGTGGACGGGGTGGATGAACTTGGGACCAAAGGAGCCGCGGCCGAGGGCGAGCGTCGTGAACGCGAGCACCAGGATGCCGACGGCGACGTGGAGCGCGTGGAGCCCGGTGGTCAAAAAGTAGAGCGTCCAAAATGGTTCGAAATGCGCGCTTGCGTGCGCGGCGAAGAAGCGCCCTTGGCCTCCAGGATAAATGCCGAGCGCGAAATGCTCACTGTACTCCATGAACTTGAGCACCAAGAACACCACGCCGCACGCCTGCGTCGCGAGCAAAAGAGCGACCGCGCGCCCGCGACGAGCGCGGCGCAGCTGCTCCACGGCGAGCGCGGCGAACGAGCTGCTCACGAGCAAGATGGCCGTGTTGAGCGAGCCGAGCAGCTTGGTGGAGTGCCGCACGCCTTCTGCGAACTCCGCTGGGAACTTGGCTCGATAGGCGCCGTAGAGCGTGAAGAGGCCCGCGAACAAAAGCAGCTCGCTGCCGAGGAATACCCACATACCGAGGCGCGCGGCGTGGGCCTGGCGCTCGGGGCTGTCGAAATGGTCGGCTAGCTCGTTCATGACGGCTCCTCCGCGGATGACTCCAGGGGCGGCTCTTCGGGCCAGGGAGTCGTGTAGTCGTAGGCGTCGAGCTCGAAGGACGGCACTTGCTCGAAGTCGTGCGCGGGGGGCGGCGAGGCGGTGCGCCACTCGAAGCAGCGCGACCGCCAGGGGTTGTCGCCCGACGGCGGGCCGAACAGGAACGCGTGGGCGAGACCGAACAGGGCGAGCAACAGCCCGGACGCGAGCAGCCACGAGCCGAGCGTGGACGCGACGTTGAGCGCCGTGAACTCCGGCGGATAGGCGTAGTAACGGCGCGGCATGCCCGCGTTGCCGAGCAAAAACTGCGGGAAGAACGTGGCGAAGAAGCCGACCGAGACCAGCGCGGCCGCGAGCATGCCGACGCGCTCGGAGTACAGGCGACCGGTCACTTTGGGAAACCAATAGTGAAGCGCGGCGAGCCAAGCGGTAAGCGCGCCGCCGACCATGATGAAATGAAAATGCGCAACGACGAAGTAGGTGTCGTGCCAATGGACGTCGAGGCTCATCGTCGCGACGGCTACGCCGGACATGCCGCCGAACACGAACAGGAACAAGAACGCGAATACATAAAGGAGCGGTGTTTTCAGCATGATCGAGCCGTTGCGCAAGGTCGATAGCCAGGTAAAGACCTTGATCGCGCTGAACACCGCGACCAGCATCGAGAGCACGCCGAACGCGCCGGCGTCGAATACGGACATGCCGGCGACGAACATGTGGTGCCCCCAGGTGAGAAAGCCGACGAACGCGATACCCAGCGTGGCGTAGACGATCGCGCGGTACGAGTGCGGGTTCTTGTGGGCGAAAGTGGAGACGACCTCGCTCACCACGCCCATCGCCGGCAAGATCATGATGTACACGGCTGGGTGCGAATAGAACCAGAACAGGTGCTGGTAGAGCACGGGGTCTCCGCCGCGCGCCGCGTCGAACAGCCCCCATGAGAACGCGTGGTCGAGCATCACGATCAAGAGAGAGAGCCCGAGCACGGGCGTCGCGAGCACCTGGATGATGCTGGTGCCGTAGATGGCCCACGTGAACAGCGGGAGCCGCATCCAGCTCACGCTGCGCGCGCGCATGGTGTGGATCGTGACGATGAAGTTGACGCCCGTGAGGATCGTCGACCAACCGACGATGAAAATGCCGACCAACGTGGGCACCACCGCGGACGGCGAGCTCGAGCTGTAAGGCACGTAAAAAGTCCAACCCGTATCGAGGCCACCGAGCCCCATGGCGCACAGCACGAACGCCGCGCCGAACACGTAGATCCAAAAACTCAGCAAATTCAGGCGCGGGAACGCCACTTCCCGCGCGCCGATTTGCAGCGGTACCAAGTAGTTGCCGAACGCGGTCGGGATGCTCGGGATCAGGAACAACCAGACCATGGTGACGCCGTGCAACGTGAAGAGTCGATCGTACGTCGCGGGGCTGACGATAGTGGGGCCAGGTGTCAGATGCTCGATGCGCAGCAAGAGCGCGAAGGTGCCGCCGAGCGCGAGCGCCAGTGACGTCGCCACGAAGTAGAGGATGCCGATGCGCTTGTGATCGCGCGTGAGGAGCCACTCGCGCGCCAAGTCTCGTACGCGTGGCGGCGCAGACGGCACGACGCGTAGCTCCGGCTCGAACGTGGTGGTCAAGGCGCGGGGCTCCGCGCTGCGCCCGCGTCGGGGGGCGCCACTTGCACCGTGGGCAGCGTTGGGTTCGGCTCGCGCTCCGCGCGCCGGAGCGAGCGGATGTACTCCACGATCGCGGCTGCTTCCGGCTGCGGGAGTGAGCCGAGGTAAGTCGGCATCACGGGCTGAAAGCCAGCCACGATTTCCGCTTGCGGGTCCATCATCGAGCGGGTGAGGTACGCGGCGTCGGCCAGCACGCGCGTGCCGTCCGCGAGCAGGACCTCGGAGCCGAACAGGCCGCTCCAGGTCGGCCCCACGTGTGTCTGACCGTCGTCGGTGTGGCACGAGAAGCAGCCGTGGCGCGCCGACGCGGTGCGGCCGAGCTCGACCAGGCTCGAGTCATGGTCGGGCGAGCCGGCCTCGAGCCAGGCTTGGAACTCGCGCGCCGGCAAGACGCGCAACTCGCCGCTCATCGCGTAGTGCGAGATGCCGCAATACTCGGCGCACGAAATGCGGTAGCTGCCCGCGCGCGCGGCGCCGAGCGAGAGCGTGACGTAGCGCCCCGGCAGCACGTCTTGTTTCGCGCGAAAACCAGGCAAATAAAAGCTGTGAATCACGTCGCGCGAGGTCATCACCAGCTCGAGCGGTTGATCCTCGGGCACGGTGAGGATGTCTGTGGTGCTGCGCCCGTCCGGATAGGTGAACTTCCACATCCATTGCTTGGCGGTGACGTAGACCGTGAAGGCGTTCGGCGCCGGCTCGTGAAAGCGCAAGAATTGCTTGTAACCGACGACCCAAGCCGCGAGGAACGCGCTCACCACACCGAGCGCGAGCAGCCATTCACGGCTCGCGCGTGCGCTCTGGTGCGGCGTGGGCCGAACGACGTCGCTGCGATAGCGTGTGATCAGCCAAACCGCCGCCGCGGCGATCGCCAGCGAACCGAGCAGCGTGCTGCCGATGACGACGAAGTGCAGCGCGTCAATCGCTCTGGCCAGCTCGGTCGCGGCGCGCGGCAAGAAGAAGAGGCGTCTCAGTAGCTCGTACATTTACGGCTCTCCGGAGGCTTCGCTCGAGCGCGCGAGGGTCAGGTCGATCGCGCGCTCGATCGGGATGCGCACGGCCCCGACTTCCCGATTTTGATAGTGGTAGCGCGCGAGCGCGGCGAGCGCGCTCTGCCGTTCGCGCTCGCCGCGCCGCCCGTGCTCGATCAGTGTTTGTTCGACGAGCCCGAGCGTGACGGGCGCGCGCGCCGGGAGCGGGCGGCGATCGGGTCGGGTGAACGGCGAACCGAGCTGGACGGCGGCGAACAGCGCGCCCAAGCCGACCAAGACGGCGCCGAACAGGATCTTGAGCAACCAGAGCGCGCGCAAGCCCTCGGGCTCTTGCAATACCGTGGGAAGTTCGCTCATGGCGACTCGTAGGACAAAGAGTGTGCGAGGTCGGGAGCGGATAGAGGCAGCGCCGGCGCCCGTGCAAAGCGCGCCCGCATGAGCCAAGCGCCCGCCGCGCCGACCAGCAGAAAGGGCGCGAGATCGAGCACGTTCACGCTCGCGGACACCGTCGGGACGACGAGCCAATACATATCGACCGCGTGCATGAGGCAGAGCCAAGCGCCAAGCCAGGCCAATTGGGCAGCGCGGCGTTTGAGGGAACGCACGAGCAGCAGCACGAACGGCAGCGCGAAGTGGCCGACGATCAGGACGAAGGACAGGACGCGCGCCGCACCTTGCCAGCGCGCCAGGAAAAACGGCACTTCCCGGGGCAAGTTCGCGCTCCACACGATAATCAGTTCGGATGCGGCGAGGTAGGCCCACAAGCAGGTCGCGGTGAGCAGCAGGCGGCCGAGCGCGTGCGCGTGTGCGGCGCCGACCTGGGCCGGCAAGAGCTGACTGCGCCGCGCCAGTTGGAGCGCGATCGCGAGCACGCCGAGCGCCGACCCGAAGCCGCCGACCAACACGCGCAGTCCGACGATGCTCGACGTCCAGCCGGGCACGCTCGACATCAACCAATCGAACACCGCAAAAGAGCCGACGAACGCCATCACCGGCAGTCCGACGGCGCTCACGCCCTGGAGCGCGCGGTTGGCGCGTCCGACGCGTCCGCGATCTTCAGCGAGCGAAGCGCGCCGCAAGAACTCCGTGAACCCGAGCCAGACGAAGAAATAAAAGAGCGTGTGCCAGAAGAACGGCCGCGGGCTGAGCCACGACCGAGCGTGCGCCAGAGATTCGCGTGTCACGGTGTCGAGCAGCGCGTCGCTGCGCGCCCACGGGTATAGAAAACGGAGCCCGAACGCGATCGGCGCGAAGAAAATCGGTACGAGCAGCGCGCTGCCCGCGATCGCTTCGCACAAGCGGCGCAGCACCACGAACCAGCGCGCGGCGCACGCGTGCATGGTCATCTGTACGATCAAGCCACCGAGCGCCGTGCTCGCCAAAAAACCGAAAGCGGCCAGGTAGACCGTGAAGCCGCGGCGCACGTCCGCCAGGCATTCGAGCACTGTACCGAATGCGCCGAGCGCGCCGAGCGCGAGCGCGAAGCGCGTCGCGGGAGCTCGCAACGCCCTCATGGCGCTTGCTCCACGAGCTCGCGTCGCATGGGCGCGGGCAGGTCGCTCACGCGCGCGGATTGGCTGAGGTCTAGCGCCGGTAGGTATGCGACGATCGCCCAGCGGTCGCGCACGTCGAGCATGCCGGCGTAGCGCGGCATCAGGCCGAAGCCGCCTGAGATCTCGGCGAACACCTGCCCAGGCGGCAAATTGCGAACCCTGAACTCGTGTAGCGAGGGTGGCCGCCGCAGCTCCATCTTTTCGGCGACGACGCTCACGCCGTCGCCGGCAATGCCGTGGCACGTCGCGCAGATTTGCTCGAAGCGCTGACGGCCGCGCGTGACGAACTCGCGCGTGAGCGGCAACGGCACCCGGTCGAGGTAACCGTTTCCGGTTCGGCCGGTCTCGAGCGCGATGTTCTCGGGCTCGAGCCGCTCGACGGGCACCGTGTCCGGCACTGGTTCGCGCATCGCGCGGCCGTCGGGGAACCAACTGCTCGCCGCATAGGGCGAGACGCGGCGCTGCGCCCGCATGCGCGCGAGCGTTGGATCGGGCGTGCGGAAGGCATTTTTGTTGTCGCATGCCGCGCACGAGGCGAGCACGATCACGGCGAGAGGGAGCCACGCGCTGGAGCAGCCGCCCGTCACGGCCTTTGCTCCGGGTTGAGCGTGACGACCCGTAGCGCGCCGGCCTCGCGGAACGCGTGCTCGAAGGCGGCGGCGTTCGCGGGAGCGTCGAGCACGCCGACCCAAAAGCGGTCGATGGACACGCGCGTGAAGTTGGGCAATACGTCGCGTTTCTGGTGGAGGCGCGGCATACCGCCGAGACCCAAGCCGAGCACGAACGCCGTGCTGGCCGAGAACAACACGGCGGTCTCGAACGCGATCGGGATGTCCGTGGGTAAGGAGTCGAGCGGGCGGCCGCCCACGTTGAGCGGATACGAGCGCGCCGCCGTCCACCAGATCAACGTGACGGCGAAGAGCGCGCCCACTGCGGCCGCCACGAACACCGCGCGCGGCAGCAAGCGCGGCCGTTTCAAACCGAGCGCGACCGCGAGCGCCGGCCAATCGAACGGCACGTGCGCGTCGAAGCGACGAGCCCCGAGCGAGCGCAGCCGCGGGATCGCCCGCTCGAGCAAGAGCGGGTCGGCGAACTCCGCCCACAGCTCAGCTGCCATGCATGCCTCGCCGGAGCTCGAGGCGCAGCGCCTTCAGCTCGCTTATCGGAATGAACGGCACGAAGCGCAGGAAAAGCAGGAACAAGAAGCAGAAGAAGCAGAGCGTGCCGCCGAGCAGCGCGTAGTCGATCGCCGAGGGCACGAAGCCGTGCGTGGCGGAGGGCAAGAAATCCGCGCTCTGGGAGGAGACAATCAGCACGAAGCGCTCGAGCCACATGCCGAGCTGAATCACGAGCGAGAGAACGAACAACGCGAGCGGGCTCCTGCGTACGAAGCGCAGCCACAGGCTTTGTGGCGCGACGCAGTTGCAAAAAACGACAACCCAAGTCAAAAACGCGTAGCGACCGAGCGGGCGCACGTGGAGCGCGTTGTTCATCTCGAAGGGGTCGCCGCCGAGCCAGGCTAGGTATGTCTCCACGCCGTACGCGTAGGTGACGATCAGCCCCGTGATCATCAACATGATGGCCATCTTCTCGAGGTGCGCCGTGGTCACCACGTGCTCGAGCCGGTATAGCCGGCGCACCGGAATCAACAGCGTGAGCACCAGCGCAAAGCCCGAGTAGATGGCGCCCGCGACGAAGTAGGGTGGAAAGATCGTGGAGTGCCAGCCCGGCAAGATGCCAATCGAAAAGTCCATGCTCACCACGCTGTGCACCGAGATCACCAACGGCGCGGCGATGCCTGCGAGCAGGCCGTAGCTGATTCGGTGGCGATGCCAATCGCTTGCTGAGCCGCTCCAGCCGAGCGCGAACACGCCGTAAGCGCGACGCCGCCAGCGCTCCGGTGCCCGATCGCGCGCGGCGGCCAGATCCGGAATCAAGCCGAAGTACCAGAACAGCAGCGACACCGTGAAATACGTGCTCACCGCCGCCACGTCCCAAGTCAGCGAGCTCCGAAACTGAGGCCAGATGTGCATCTCGTTCGGATAGGGAACCAGCCAATAGAAGAACCAGGCTCGCCCGAGGTGCAGGAGCGGAAAGACGGCCGCCTGCATCAACGCGAACAGCGTCATCGCTTCGGCGAAGCGATTGATCGACACGCGCCACTTTTGCTCGAGCAAGAGCAAGAACGCCGAGATGAACGTGCCGGCGTGACCGATGCCGATCCACCACACGAAATTCGTGATCGCGAAGCCCCAAGCGACCGGGATCGTCACACCCCAGGTACCGATCCCGGTCGTCAGCGTGTAGGCGATCGCGCCAAACAGGCTCAAACTGAGCAGCCCCGTGATGACAATCGAGCGATCGAGCCAGGGCGGCGGATGAAATATTTTTCCGAGCAGCTCGTCGGTGAGCGCCTGATCGTTGGCGGCGGTGAGCAAGAGCTCGCGCTCCTGCAGGCCACCCGCGGGGCGCACCGGTACGGTGCTCAGGTACGCGGCCTCCTGCGTCACTCGAGCTCCGGATTCGGGTTCGCGAGTCGAGTCAGGTAGCGTGTGCGCGGCACCGTCCCGAGCGTTGCCAGGGCGGAGAACGCGCGTTCGCTGGCGTGGAGCTGCGCTACCGGCGCGCTTGGGTCGCGCGTGTCACCGAAGGTGATGGCGCGCGTGGGGCAGGCTTGCTCGCAGGCCGTGACGAGCGGACGTATCCTCGCTTGTCCCGTCTTTTCTGCGATTTCGTGCGCGCGGATCCGCTGCACGCAGTAGCTGCACTTTTCCATCACGCCGCGCTCGCGCACGGTCACGTTCGGGTTGTGCGAGAGCTCGAGCGGCGAGCGCTCGCTCTCGTGGTAGTCGAACCAGTTGAAGCGCCGCACCTTGTACGGACAATTGTTCGAGCAATAACGCGTGCCGACGCAGCGGTTGTAGACCATCTGATTCAAGCCGTCCGTCGAATGCACGGTTGCGGCCGTCGGGCACACGTATTCACAGGGTGCTTTTTCGCAGTGCTGGCAGGCCATCGGCTGCACGCGCACCCGCTCGCCGTGCTCCGCGCGCGTGACGTAGCGATCGACGCGCAGCCAGTGCATCGCGCGGTGCTTGAGCACGCCGGCCTTGCCCACCGTGGGAATGCTATTTTCGGCCTGACACGCGAGCACGCAAGCGCTGCAGCCCGTGCACACGCCGAGATCGATAGCCATCCCCCACTGGCGAGGAGCTTGGGGCGCATCGCTGGTGTACAGCGAGGGCTGCGGCTCGCGCAGTTTGTCCGCGAGCTTCGCGCCTGCGCGGTAGTCGGCGAACGTGGCGCTCGCGAAGATCTCGTCCGCGAATGAGCCGAGCTCGAAGCTTTCCTGGGCGAGCGCCAGCTCTTCACGCCGGCCCGTTTTTCGGCAAACAATCGACGTCGACCACGGTGAATCGGCGCTCGTGAGCGGGAAGGCGTTGGCGCCGTGCGTGGCGCCGAGCAGCTCACCGGACTGGCCCCAACCGAGCGTCAAGCTCAGCGCGCGCGGGGCGTGACCCGGGCTCAGCAGCGCCGGGGCCTCGACTGTCTTGCCGTTTGCGCTCAGCGCCAAGACGTCGCCGTTGTTCACCGCGAGCTCCGCGGCGGTTTCAGGTGCGAGCTCCACGGCGTTGCCCCAGCTGAGTTTGCTGGTCGGGCTCGGCAGCTCGAGGAGCCAAGGATTGTCGATGAAGCGGCCGTCGTAGAGCTGTGGGTCGGCGTGCACCATCAGCTCGAGCAGCTCGCCTTTGTGCGTTGCGTCCGCCGCGAGTCGCTCGATGAAACCCCATGACAGCGCAGGCGCTGCCACGCTCGGGATCTCGCTCTCGGCGACGATCCCGCTGGCGAGCGAGCCGACCCAGCGCGCCTCGAAATCGTTCGGGCGCTGCGCCTGCCAGAAGCCGCGCAGGACGTCGTGGCTCGGGCGCACCGGCTCGCGCGCGAGAGCCTGAACGACGGCGAGCGCGTCGTATCCGTCGTAGAGCGGAGCGATCAGCGGCTGCACGAGGCTCGTCGTGCCGTCGAGCGCGCGCGTGTCCGCCCAGGATTCGAGCACGTGCAGCGCGGGCAAGAGTGAGCCGCACACACGCGCCGTTTCTTGGTCGAAAAGCCCCAAATACGTGCTCTGTTTTGCTTTCGCGAACGCCGCGCGCAGCGGCAAATCGCCGTAACACGTGCGTGTGACGTCGACGTCGCAGACCACGACGTGCTCGACCGCGCCGGCTTCGAGCGCGGCGCAGAGTTCGGGTAGCGCGTCGTGCCGCGCCGTACCAGCGTCCAGCACGGCCGAGGGCGCGTACCGCACGGGGCCGTGCTCGCCGCCGAGCAACGCGTTCAACGCGTGAACTGCGGCGTGTACGCTGGCCGGTTGTCGGGGTCCGACCAACACGGCGCAAGCGCCGCGCGCCGCGAGCAAATCCCGCGTGAGCGCGGCCAGGAAATGTTCGGCGGCCGGCGCGAGCGCTCGGGTGTGCGCGAGGCGCTGCGCCAGGTCCGGCGGCGAGAGGTCGGGCAGTTCTCGAGTGACGGCGATCAGCAAGCGGGCGACGAAGGCGGGCAGTTCGCGGTCGCCCAGCGCCAAGCGGTGATCCGCGCTGTCTCCGGTCACGCTCGGAGCGCCGGTCACGGCGTACAGGCGATTGATGGTGTCGTTGCGGCTGGCCACGCGCCGCCCGTCCGCAAATTGTTTGGCCAGCGCGAGCCAATCCGGACCGCTCGCCAAAAAATCCGCGTCGAGCGCGAGCACGACCTGCGCGTGGCGCAGATTCGGGCGCACCTCCAGCACCTGACCGAAGGCGTCGCGCGCGCCTTGCCACGCGCGTATGCGGGAAATTGCGCTGTGAAAATACAGCCCGAGCTCGGGCAGCCGACTCTGCAACGCGATCAGGCGCGCAGACAACAGCGGCGAACTCGTCGGCGGCAGAACCAGGTGGATGCCGCGCCCGCGCCGCGCCGGATCCGCGCTGAGCGCGAGCTCGTCGAGCAGCGCCGCGCCGCTCGCGGGCGCGCGATTTTTCTTCGCGCCGCGCAGACGACGCGGGCTATACAAGTCCATCAGCGTCGCTTGCTCGAACGCGCCGCTCGCGCCGAGGCTCGCCGGGTGGCTGGGATTGCCCTCGATTTTCGTGGGCCGCCCTTCGTGGCTCTCGACCAGGATGCCCGTCGCGTAGCCGTCGAGCGTGAGGGCGCTCGCGTAGTGCAGCGGGCGTCCCGGGATCAGCTCCTCGGGTTGTTCCCGGTAGGGCACGATTTTTTGAGCCGGCGCGCGCGTACAGGCGAACGCCGAAGCGCTCCCCACGCCGGCTGCCACACCGCGCAAGAAGCCGCGACGCGTGAGTGCGGGCGGGTCAACGCCCGCGCCTGGGTGGTTCGCAAGCAAGTCGAGATGGTGCCGGTGGGACATGGTGCGGGTTCAGGTTTCAGCGGTGGCACGTCGTGCAGTCGGTTCGTGGTTGGACCTGCGGGGTGTGCTCGAGAGCGCGTCCGCGCGGCGGGCGCCAATCCGGCTCGAGCACGTGCTCGACCGGTCGCACCCGCCCGGCGGGGTGGCGGTGGCAATCGAGGCAAAAATCCATGTTGAACGCTTCGACCGAGTAGACCTGCGCCATCTGATCGACGCGTCCATGACAGGACGTGCAGGCGACGCCGTTGTTGGTGTGCACCGAGTGATCGAAAAACACGAAGTCCGGCACGCGCGTGACGCGCTGCCACTCGAGCTTTGCGCCGCTGAAGTATGCGCTCCGCACGGGCTCGAGCTCGGGGCTATGTGCCCAGACCTGCGCGTGACAGCCCATGCACACCGAAACCGCCGGCATGCCGGCGTTCGCAGAACGGAAGGCGTCCGCGTGGCAGTAGGCGCACGAAATGCCGTCGTCATGCACGTGGTGCCGGTGGTCGAATTTCACGGGCTGTACCTTGGGATCCAGTTCGTCGGTCACGTACGGTGTGCGCTGCCACGCCCAAAGCAACGTGGGCACGAGCAGCACCAGACACACGCACGCCAACAAGAGCGCGCGAAGAGCAGGCGTTGCCCAGCGTGGGAATAACCCACTCGGGCGTTCACGGGCGTCGCGTTCCTCGGGCATTTTGGCACTACGACGCCTCCTCGCGCTGTTGGCAGCCGTCGCGGACGCGCGCCGGACCAAGCAGCCTCTGCAACTCGGACTGCGTATCGACGTCGAGCTCGCCCTCCGGCCACGGCACGAGCGCGAGCGGACGATGCGCGCGCAGTAGCTCGCGCGCGCCGCGATCCCCGCGCAGCTTCAAGAGCGAGCGCAGCTGGGCCGCGGGGAACAGCGCCGGCACCGCGCTCCGCCCGCCGTAGTGGGACGCGACCACCATACCCGTCCGGCGATGCATGAAGAGCAGCGTGTCGAGGTGATTGGACGTCAGGCCCGGCTGATCGCAGAGCGTGAGCAGCAAGCCGTCGAGCTTGCGTTCGATGGCCCAGAGCGCGGCGGTGCGCACCGAAGAGGCGAGCCCTTCGCGCCAGCCTTGATTTTCGCGGAGCGTAACCGGCAACTCGCCGAGCGCTTCGCGCACACGCACGGCGTGCGCGCCGAGCACCACCAGAGTCTCCGCGCAATGAGAGCCGAGCCCACACTCGGCCGCGCGGCGGACGAGCGGCAGCCCCTCCCAGTGCACGAGCTGCTTCGGAAAACCCAAGCGCCGCGAGCCACCCGCGGCCAGCAGCGCGCAACCGATGCGCGACTTCATGCCCCCCTCCGCGTGGCGTCGTTCGCGCACCAATCGGGGTGTTGTAGATGGACCCCGCTGCCTGGATCGAGCGGCGCTTCGGGCGCGCGAGCTCGATCGCGCAACGATTCCGCGTCGGTTCGTCGCAGGGCAGCCTGAGCTTCACTCACGATCGACAGCGCAATCTCGGCCGGCGTCTCGGCGCCCAGGTCGAGCCCCGCGGGCCCGTGCACGGCAGCGAGCCGGTTGAAAGGCGGTAGCGCCGGCAGCTCGTCGAGCAGACGCTCCAGACGCCGCGCGGGCCCGAGCACGCCGATGTACTCGCTACGCGAGCCGAGCAGCGCCGAAAGCGCGCGGGTATCGGCCTGAAAGTCGTGAGACATCACCAAAGCGAGCGGGTGCAAACAGCGGTCGAGCGCGTCCACGCAAGCCTTGGCCTCTCCCAGCAATAGCCGCGTGTGCCGGGCAAAGCGATCGCCGGTCGTGGGCCGATGCTTGTTCGCGCACACGGTCGTATTCCAGCCGATCGAGGTCGCGAACTCGAGCACGGGCAGCACGTCCGCGCCGGTGCCGAAGATGAACAGGTGCGGCGGAGGCTCGATGACCTCGAGCAGCGCGTCGACGCTCTCGCCCACGGCGACGTTGCGACTGGAGACGCGGGGCCCACGCAGGAGCTCCTCGGCGACCCGCAGCAAGACCGCTTCGACCGCTGGATTCTTGATGGTGGAGCTCGGTGCTTGCCCGAGCTCCCAGCACAGGCGCGCACCCACCGCCGAGCTCGAGAGCGTGGATCTGTAAACCGTGGCCATCACCCCACGACGCTCTTCGGCCAGACAGTGTTCGATGAACGTCACCGGGTCGGCCGGTTCGACCCCGCAGTCCTGCTCGATCAAGACGTCGATGGTCCCCCCGCAACCGGAGCCCGTCGGGCGCTCGTCGTCGCTTGCGGCTTCGTAGCGCCGAACCTTCGGCCCGCGCGACGCGAGCCAGGGTCCGGAGCGCACGACGTTCGCCTCCAAGCAGCCGTTGCTGATCGAGCCGGTCAGCACGCGGCCCGTTGTAAACAGCATGCGCGCGTCCGGGCGTCGATAAGCTGAGCCGTCGACGC
>DASYCR010000610.1:0-1742 GCA_036500095.1 Polyangiaceae bacterium | reverse complement strand
GGTCGATGCTGACGCCGAGCGCGGCTTCGGCCACGCTCTTGGCCTTGCGCAGCACGAACGCGCTGATTTCGGGCAACGTATAGGTCTCGCCGCGCGCCACGACCAGCGCGGCCTGGCCCGGCCCTTCTCGCATCTCGAACGGGAAACGCGAGCGCGCGCGGCGCACCTCTTCCGACTCCCAGCTGCGGCCGATCAAGCGCTTGATCGAGTAAACCGTGCTCGACGCATCGACGATGCGCCGCTCTTTGGCGGCGCGACCGACCAGCACGTTGCCGTTGGGATGAAACGAGACCACGGACGGAATCAGCGTGTGACCGGCTTCGTCGGCTAGGGCGGACGCTTGTCCGTCGCGCACGATCGAAACGACCGTGTTGGTGGTGCCGAGGTCGATGCCGATTACCGCAGACATAGGCTTCTCATTCTCACGCGGCCGCCGGAAGGTTCGCCAACGCTCGGTCGTACCAGGCTTGAACGGAGCGCTCGAACGGCCACATCCAACCATAGTCCGGGCCGGTGAAGCGCTGCACGATGTGCGCTCGCAGCTCGGTCGATCGCGCCGCTTCTAGGCCGAGCAGCTCGGCGGTGGCGCGCAGAGTCTCCTCGTACGCTTCCCACTCGATGCGCGCGCGACCGTAAGCCAGACCGAGCGGAAAGAACGGCACGAGATACAAGAACGTCATCACGAGCGAACCGTAGCGGCGACGCTGGCGCAAGTGAACCCGCTCGTGCCGCAGCAGGATCACTCGATCCAAATCGCTCATTTGATCCCAAGTTGGCGGTACGTAGAGAGTGTTGCCGATCACGGTGTGGTAACGGGTGAGGTAGCTGCGCTGTCCCCCGAAGGTGAGGCACCTCAACGCCAGATCGATCGCGCGCGACAACCCGTGCCCGCGCTTGGGCACGATTCGAAACGTCGGAAACTCGGCCCGAATCGTCTCGATGAAGCGACCCGTTAGCTCCATCAAATCGAGGCGGATGGTAGCGCGCTTTGTGTTTCAGGTGGGCGCAACTCTCGCGGCCGGATGGCCGTTCCCGCGACAGCGGAAAGCGTCGCGCGGGCGCTCGCTTGCCAAAACCGCGTTACGTTTTGCTCAACGTCGAAACGCGCCCACGCCCAAACAGTAAGGACATCCTCGTTGATGGTCACGCGCCGCGCGCTCCGCGGCCCAGCCTTCGGCGTCATGGCTCGCGCTCACTGCCCGAGGATGTCGCCGGCTTTGAGCGCGCGCCCGTGAATCAAGTCGATCGCTGGCAGCTCTTTGCGGCCTTCGAGCTGCGCACGGCAAAGCTCGAACGCGCCGTCTACTGCGCTGATTAAGACGCGCTTCTGCTCCACGCTCACGAGCCCGGGCTCGCCCCGCGCGGGACCCGAATCCAGCCGTGTTTGCGCGATTTTCAAGGGACGCCCGTGTAGCAGCGTGTGGGCGCCCGGTCGCGGCGACAGAGCGCGTACGAGGTTTACGAGGTCGCGCGCGGGGCGCGAGAAATTCAAGGCACCGTGGTGGCGCTCGAGCGGCGGCGCGTGCGTCGCTTTTTCGTGCTCTTGCGGCAGCGCGCTGAGCGCGCCTTCCACCGCGCGTGCGAGCTCTTCACGCACGAGCTGCGCGGCGGTGCTCGCGAGCCGCTCCGCCAGCTCGCCCGCCGTTTCTTCTGCTCCGATCGGGATCGCGCGGCGCGCGTAAACTGGGCCTGTATCGAGGCCCTCGTCCATTTGCATCAGGCACACGCCGGTCTCGCTGTCG
>DASYCR010000609.1:0-2456 GCA_036500095.1 Polyangiaceae bacterium | reverse complement strand
GGCGAGGTCCGGTTGCGGTCCGTCGCGTCCTTCGGGAGCACCGGCAGCGCGTCGACCGAGGTCTTGTAGTTCGGCAAGCCGCGCTTTTCGGCCTCGCGGTGCCAGTCCTCGGTGTAGCCGTCGCCGTTGAAGACGACCGCGCCGTGCTGCTCCATGATCTCGGCCAACACCGCTTGAATCGCGCCGTTCAAGCTCTTGCCCGCGCCGACGGCGGCTTCGAGCTTGGTGGCGACGAAGTCGAGCGACTCGGCGATGATGGTGTTGAGCGCGGAGAGCGGCCAAGCGGGCGCCTGGCTCGAACCGACCGCGCGGAACTCGAACTTGTTGCCGGTGAAGGCGAACGGGCTCGTGCGGTTGCGGTCGCCGGCGTCGCGCGGGAGCTTCGGCAGCGAATCGACGCCGATCTCTAGCTTGCCGCCGTGCTTGGACGACTTCGCGCCGCCTTTCTTCACCTGGTCGAACACGTCGGCCAGCTGCTCACCGAGGAAGATCGAGATGATCGCGGGCGGAGCCTCGTTGGCGCCCAGGCGATGGTCGTTGGCCGCCGAGGCGATCGCCGCGCGCAAGACGCCCGAGTACTTGTGCACGCCGCGGATCACGGCGGCGCAGAAGACCAAGAACTGCGCGTTGTCGTGCGGCGTCTCGCCCGGCTCGAGCAGGTTGCCCTGCGTGGAGTTGCCGAACGACCAGTTCAGGTGCTTGCCCGAGCCGTTGATGCCGGCGAACGGCTTCTCGTGCAGGAGCGCGACGAGGCCGTGGCGCTCGGCCACCTTCTTGAGCGTGATCATCACGAGCTGCTGATGGTCGGCCGCGATGTTGCCGCTCTCGTAGACCGGCGCGATCTCGTACTGGCTCGGCGCCACTTCGTTGTGGCGGGTCTGCACCGGAATGCCGAGCTTCATCAGCTCACGCTCGCCCTCGAGCATGCAGGCGATGATGCGCTCCGGGATCACGCCGAAGTAGTGATCCTCGAACTCTTGGCCCTTGGGCGGCTTGGCGCCGAACAGCGTGCGACCCGTGTTCAGCAGATCCGGGCGTGCAAACACGAAGTTCTTGTCGATCAGGAAGTACTCCTGCTCACAGCCGGCGTACGAGACGACCGGCGCGATCTCCTTGTGCCCGAACAGCTTGAGGATGCGGGTGGCTTGCTTGTTGAGCGCGGCGTTGGAGCGCAAGAGCGGCGTCTTCTTGTCGAGCGCCTCGCCCGTCCACGACACGAACGCGGTCGGGATGCAGAGCGTGGTCCCGCTGTCGGTGTCGAGCAGGTACGCGGGGCTCGTCACGACCCAGGCGGTGTAGCCGCGCGCTTCGAACGTGGCGCGAATGCCGCCGCTCGGAAAGCTCGAAGCGTCCGGCTCGCCCTGGATCAGCTTCTTACCCGTGAACTCCGCGATCGCGCCGCCTTCGCCGTCGGGCATCAAGAAGCTGTCGTGCTTCTCGGCCGTGAGCCCGGTGAGCGGGTAGAAGATGTGAGCGTAGTGCGTCGCGCCGCGGCCCATGGCCCAATCCTTGAGCGCGGAGGCGACCACGTCGGCCGTCGCGGGATCGAGCGGCTGCGCCGACTCAATCGTCTTCTTGAGAGACTTGTACACGTCCTTCGGCAGATGCGTCTTCATCGCCGCAAGACCGAACACGTTGGCGCCAAACAGCTCGCCCGACGACACGTCCTTGTAGGGGATCGCGGGAGAGGACGCGAAGGCCGAAACCTTGGAAATTGCGGATTGCCGGACCGTGCTTGCGCTCATGGTAATTCCTCTTTTTGACTGCGAATTCGGCTGGGAGGAGCCGAGGAGGCGTTCCATCTAGCGCTGCGCTTCTTTCGGCACAACTACGGCAATGTTTCCGAAATGTGTCCAGCTCGGACGCGCGGTTTATGTAGCGAAAACCGCTGACAATTTGGGGGTTGGCTGCTCGTGCCGGCGCGCTCGCGGCCAGCCTTTGGCGAGTTTTTCAGGGTATGTTTCGGGCTGCGTGTCGTGCTCGCCGGCGGGCGTTCGGGGTCAGGGCAACTCGCGTGTCATCTCGAGCATCGTTTGCCGAAAACCAAGGCTCTTGAAGAAAGCATGCGCTCCGGCATTTGGGCTCGCCGTGTGTAGGACCACCCGCGGCGCGCCCTTCTCCTTCAAGCGCGCGCACACCTCGAGCGCCAAGGCTCGCGCGACGCCCGAGCGGCGCGCAGGCTCCGCCACGTAGATGTCGTGCAGCGCGCCGCACGCGTCGAGCAAATTGTTCCAATCCCGCGGCTCGAGGCGTGCATAGGCGTAGCCCACGATCGCGTCGTCCCGCTCGGCGACGAGCACGAGGCTCTCACCGTCGTCGAGCTGACCGCGTAGAAAGCGAGCGTAGCCGACTTCCGCGTTGGGGATCAGCATGAAGCGGAGCGGATCGAACTCGTAGTGCTGGCGCACGAGCGCCGCCGCGAGCTTGGCGACCTCGGGCAAGTCCTCGACTTTGGC
>DASYCR010000608.1:0-10308 GCA_036500095.1 Polyangiaceae bacterium | reverse complement strand
CAGAACGCGCGCGTCGGTCAAGTCACGGACTATGACAAGCTCGTGCTCGAAGTGTGGACCAACGGCGCCGTGCGTCCGGTCGACGCCGTCGCCTTTGCCGCCAAGATCCTCAAAGAGCAGCTCTCGATCTGGATCAATTTCGAAGAGTCCGAGGAGACGTCGTATCAGGTGTCCGGCAGCGACGAGGAACCGCTGAACGAGAACCTGTTCCGCTCGGTTGACGAGCTCGAGCTCTCGGTGCGTTCGGCGAACTGCTTGCAGAACGCCAACATCACGCTGATCGGCGAGCTCGTGCAGAAGACCGAGCAAGACATGCTCAAGACCAAGAACTTCGGGCGCAAGTCGCTCAAGGAAATCAAAGAGATCCTGTCCACCATGGGACTTGGTCTTGGTATGAAGTTCGACAATTGGCCGGGCATGGTCGAGCGCTGGAAGCAGCAGCAAGCCCAGGGCTGAGCGCCGGTCGACTGAGGTACTCCCATGAGGCATCGCAAAGCAGGGCGGCAATTCGGCCGCAATACCAGCCATCGCCGCGCCATGTTGCGCGCGTTGACGGCGAATCTCGTTGCGCACGAGCGCATCGAAACGACGGACGCGAAGGCCAAGGAGCTGCGCCGCGTGGCGGAGCGCTTGATCACGCGCGCCATCCGGCTCGGTCCGGTCGCCTACACGCCACACGACAAGCTGAGCGTCGCGGATCGCGCGCGTCGTCATTCTGCCCAGCAACACATGGGTCGTTTTCTGCGCCGTTTCAGCGTCGTGCAGAAAAAGGGCGGCGACAGCCAGAAGGTCGATCTGATCGAGAAAGTGTTCGTCGATCTGGCGAAGCGCTTCAAGACTCGTCCGGGCGGTTACACGCGCATCATCAAACTCGGTCGCCGTCGTGGCGACAATGCGGCGATGTCCCTGATCGAGTTCGTCGATCAAGGCGAGCCGCACGAGACCGGCAAGGCGGCCAAGAGCGCAGAAGCCAAGGCACCCAAAGCCAAAAAAGCGGGCAAGTCCGAGGCCGCTGAGGCCACGGAGGCGAAGGCGAAAAAGCCGCGCGCGTCCAAAGCGAAGAAAGCAGAAGCGGAAGGCTGAGCGGCGGCGTGGCACGAGCCGCGCGCTAGCTGCCTACGAGCCGGGTTCTTCGGAGCCCGGCTCGTTCGTTTTGTGCTCCGCGCTTTCAGAGAGCTCGCTTGTCCGTTGCTCGACGGCCTGCTGACTGGCGGCCGGTTGCTGTGCGGGAGCGGGCGGCTCTGCAGCAGCGACGGGTACAGGTGGCGCTTCACGGCGTAGCAGCACGAACAAGATGGAAAATAGTGCGGCTGCCCCGATCGCTGCAGCGGCGACATAGCGCGAGGATGGCTCCGCTTTCAGCTCGCCATGTTGAAATCGCGCGAGCGCGGTTTTGGCGCGTGAACAGGTGGCGTCGAGTTCGAGCGCCCGATTCAACAACGTGACGTCGGCGACCCCCGAGCTCGCCAATTGCTCAGCCTGCAAGACGAGCCGCAGCGCGGCAGCCTTGTGCTCGGCGTCCGTGCCCTTGCTCAGCCGTTCGGCTCGCAAAAGGGCATCCAGCGCATCACTAGGCCGTTTGTCGGCCTCTTTTTCAGCAAAAGCCAGGTAGCCGGCCGCAAGCTCGTCGTGCTTTGGATAGTCGGGGCTGCGCGCCAGCACTCGATCGAACGCACGCCGCATGCCGTCGAGGTCGCCGCTCTGACGAGCAGCGATGCCTGCGTCGAACAGCTTGGAGACCTCCGCCGAGCGCAAACGATCGAACTCTGCGAATAGCTCGCGCGCTGTTCGCTCCCAGTTCCAATCGCGGGGCGGCTTCTTGCCGACCACGCTTTCGTAGGTATCACGGAGCTGCCACGCGCCGACCTCGCCCAGGAGCGCGATCGCCTGACGCGAGGCCTCTCGCACTTGCGCTCTCTCGCTATTGGCGAACGAAACGATGATGCGCGCGGCGTCCGGATCGCGCACGCGGCCGTAAGCTCGCAGCACGTCCGAGAGCACCTGTAGGTTCGAGGTGCGCACGGCCTCGCCGGGGATGCCTTTGCCCAACGCATCGAGCTGCTTTTCAGCCCACTTGGCGATCTTCTCTGCTGGGTGACGGCGCGCTTCGATCAACGCCGGGACGCCACGTTCGCCCAGCCCAGCGAGCTGGAGTTGTGTGTCGATCCGCATGAATTCGCCGAAGCGCACGTACACGTCGATCAAGCCGCGAACGGCTTCGACGCTGCCAATCTGGGCTAGCATGCGACTTTCGGCGAGCACGGAGGCTAGTTGGCACCACGTCTTGCTCTTCGGTGAAGCGTGCTCCGTCACGAGTTGCAAATAGTCGGTGGACTTCTTGCGCTTGCTGCTCGGCTCTTGTTCGTCTACGGGTTCATGAGCCTCCTTGCGCGTGACGAGCAGGAGCTGTTTCATTTCTTCGTGGTTGCTGGCTTCGGCTAGCGAACTCAAGCGCAGGCGCAGCGCCGGCACGAGCTTACTGTCGACCTCGAGCGCCTCGCGAGCGGCAGCTTCACGCTCTTCGGCTTCGCTCGAGCAAATGCGTTCGAGGCGGGCGTTGAGTGCTTCGACGTCGGCGGGCGTTGGTCGCCCCACGTCCAGGCTCGGCGCGGGCGGTAACTCGGGTAGGCTCGTGCTGCTGGAGCTCGGCTCGGCAGAGCCTGCTCGCGTCACGCTCGCCAAGCAGGCGAGCACGGCGACTATGCGCCAGATGCACCGCGCCAGATGCATCCCGTCTGTGCGCTCTCGCGATCTCGAGCAAGCTCGTGCTTTCGACAGCGCGCGCGCTCCTCTCTCAGTCGACGATGCGGAAATCCGGGAAATCTCCGGTAAAGCTGCGCCAGCGCGTGTCCACTCGATCCACGCGCGCAGCGCTGGGTCCCTTTTGTGCCCAACCGTACAGCTCGCGGATCGTCGTTTCTTCGCCTTCGGCGACGATCTCGATCGAGCCGTCCGCGCGATTTTTTACCCAACCCGTGATGCCGAGGCGACGCGCCTCACGTTGGGTCGAAGCGCGGAAAAACACGCCTTGGACGCGGCCGCGCACGGTCAGTTGCAGTTGCTTGAGTGCCATCGTGATCCTCCGGCCAAGCCGGCGCCCGGGTGAATCTGCCACCTGACGGGCGTTTTCGAGCTCGAATCTAGATGGCTCTAGTACCAGCGAAGGCTCGAAAGGGCCAGGGAGGAGGCGCTCGGAGCGCGTGGCTGCGCAATTTTGCCCGCGCGAAGAGCGCGCTCGCCACTCGAGCTTTCGTCGATTTGGACGCGAGTCGCAGCATGGGTCCTGGATTCGTCCGAGTCTTCGTGATTCGATCACACGATGAGCTCTGGGAGCGATCTCATCCCGCACGCCGGCGAGGCTCGCGGCGATCTCTCGGAAGCTCTGCGGCACGAGCGTCGGGTTTCGGCGGCGCTGCGCGAGGTCGGTGTCGCGCTGGGTACCACGTTCGATCTGGACGACCTGCTCGAGCTGATACTCGAAAAGCTCACCGAGCTCGTAGAGGCGGACCGCGCCACGCTATACCTACTCGACGAGGGGAAGAAGGAGCTCGTTAGCCGTCTCGTGGTCGGCGACAAGGTGCGTTCGATCCGCATGAAGCTCGGTCACGGCATTGCAGGCACCGTCGCCCTAACCGGCAAACCCATTCGCATTCGCGACGCCTACGCCGACGCGCAGTTCGAGCGCGACTGGGATCTGCTCACGGGTTACCGCACGACCAGCATGCTGGCCGCGCCGCTCAAGAATCACCTGGGCCGCACCATCGGCGTGATTCAAGTATTGAACAAGCTGCGCGGCTTGGAGTTCAGCGGCGAAGACGAGGCGATCCTGTCCGCGCTCAGCACGCAAGCAGCGGTCGCGATCGACAATTCGCGACTGTTCCTGTCGCTGATTCAGAAGAACAAACAGCTGGTCGACACGACCGAACAGCTCGAACGAAAGCTCAAGGATCTGTCGTTGCTTTTGGAGCTCGAGCGCAGAACGGCGCGCGCCGGAACGATCGAGGAGCTCGCGGTCGCGGTGCTCGGACAATGCGCTGCGGCCTGTGGAGCGCGCGCTGCGGGTCTGCTGCTATCCGAGGACGACACCGGCGATCTGGTCGAATACGTCTTCGACGCGAATCAGCCGGAGAAAATCACGCGCGTGGGCGTGAAATCGCGAGAGGGCTTTCTGGCGGCGGCCATGGAGAGCGGCGAGATCGTGTCGGCGGATCGGGCGGACGCCGACGCTCGTTGGCACGCGCATGTGGAAGGGAGCTTTGCCTTTCCGGTGACGTCCGTGCTCGCACTGCCACTCGACGGCGACAGCGTCCCGCTCGGCGCGATCGGGCTGTTTTCACATAGCGACGGGCGAATGTTCGAAGAAGCAGATGTGGCGCTGATGCGACTCGTGAGCGCCAACGTGTCGACCGCCGTGCGCCTATTCAGTGCGAATGCGCAACGTGAGCGCAGCGAGCGGCTCACCTCGATCGGGCGGCTTTTGTCGCAAGTGATCCACGATTTCAAGACGCCGATGGCGGTCATCAGCGGCTATGTGCAGTTGATGGCGGATGCTGGCGAGCGACCCGTGCGCGCCGAGTACGCAGAGGAGATCTTGAAGCAATTCGACGTGCTGAGCTCGATGCAGCGCGAGGTGCTCGAGTTTGCGCGCGGCGACAGTAGCGTCTTTCTGCGCAAGGTCTATCTGCACAAGTTCTTCAGCGATTTCCGGCGTCAGCTCGCGCTCGAAGTTGGAGACACGCCGGTCGAGCTCGAATTTTCGATCGATACCAAGGTGGTCGCGCGCTTCGATGAAGGACGCATCGCCCGCGTGGTGCACAACCTCGCGCGCAACGCGATCGAAGCGATGGGCACGCGTGGCGGACGGCTCAGCATCGGCGCGCGGCTCGACGGCGCGGATTTGTTGATCAGCGTTGCCGACACGGGGCCGGGTATCCCCAAGGAGATCGAGGGCAAGCTCTTTCAATCCTTCGTGACCATGGGCAAAGCGGGTGGTACGGGCCTGGGTCTCGCGATCGTAAAAAAGATCGTAGAGGAGCATCACGGCAGCATTGCCGTGCACTCGTCCAGCAAGGGTGCGACTTTCGAGCTGCGCTTGCCCCAGAGCACGCAGCCACCGAAAGAGCCAAGCAAGAAGGCGCCGGCAACGCGCAAAAGCAAGTCGACGCGCAGCGCGAGCAAGAGTCCAGCGCGATGACGGCGCGGCACCTTTCGCTCGTGCAGAGCCGCGCGCGCGAGCTCGAGCTTTGTGGCTACTGCCCGAAACTTTGTCGCGCCACGTGTCCGGTTTCGAACGTCGAGGCCAATGAGGCGCTGATCCCATGGGGCAAAATGAGCCTGGCCTGGTTCTCTGCGCGCGCTGACTCGAACGCGGATGCGGAAACGGCGGCAACGGCTTGGGCGTGCACGGGATGTCATGCGTGCACGGCGTATTGCGAGCACGGAAACCCCGTTGCCGACACGTTGTATGACGCCAGGGCGGAATACCACGCGAGCGAACGAGCGCCGGAACGCGTCGCCGAAAGCGTGCGGCGGCACGGGCTGCGCTCTGCGGAGATCGGCGCGCGCCTGCACGAGTTTGCGAGTGAACCCGGGGTGGACCCCGACGCGCCAGTCGCCTTGTTGATAGGGTGCGCCTATTTGCGGCAAGCCGAGCCCGAAGCGCGCGCGATCTTGCGAGCTACGATCGCGTTGGCCGGCCCCGTCCGCCTCGTTCCGGGTTGTTGCGGCGCGCCCTTGCTGCACGCGGGAGATCGCGCCGGTTTTGAGGCGGCTCGCAGCCGCCTTCGCGCTGCGGTAGACGGCCGTGAGCTCGTGCTCGGTGATCCGGGCTGTTACGTCGCGCTGGGAGACTTGCGCTTCACGACGCTCGTCGCGCTCGCGGCGCGGCACGCCCAGCGACTTTCGCAGCTCGCAGGGGTCGCGCAGGGCGAGCCTGTTCGCTTTCACGATCCCTGTGCGCTCGGGCGTGGTCTTGGCCAGTACGACGAGCCGCGCCAAATACTCGCCCAAGTGCTCGGGCGCACCAATCAGGAATTTCCCAGGTGTCGTGAGCAGGCGGAGTGTTCCGGTGCGGGCGCGCTCTTGCCGTTGGCCATGCCGGAAACCTCGGCACGGATCGCCGCGCAGCGCGTCGCTTCACACGAACGAGCTGGCGGCGGACTGCTGGTCACGGCCTGCGCCTCGAGTTTGCGTCGCTTTCGCAAGCAGGGAGTACCGGCGATCGATATCGCGACGCTGATAGCGCAGGGCCTCGGTCTGACAGAATGACGCAGGCTACCCACTCGAAACGCACGGTCGCGACGCGCGTACTCGGCTCATACGCGATCATCATGATCGCGTTTGCGCTCGCGGCAGGCTGGAGCGTGGTCGCGCAGCGCAACGCGGCGCGCGAGGCTCGCTTGGTTCGCACCGGGTATTTCCCGTTGGCGTTCTCAGTGCACGACCTGGTCGCCAAGCAAGACACCTGGAACACGCAGCTCAATCACATCACCGCCGCACGAAACCCCGCCGATATTCGGATTTGGTTCGATTTTGCGTTGCGCATTGGTCGTCCGCGCTTGTTCGGGGAAGTGCGGGCGGCCATCTCGCGCGCCTTCCTCAACCCGGACGAGCTCGGTGCGCGTGCGGCTGGCACGGACTTGCTGAGCGAGGTCGCCAACATCGAAACGCTACTCGCCGGCGATTCGTCCTTGCTCGATCGCCTGTTCGAGGCAATCGATCGACGTGACGAGGCTGGTGCCGAGCGCCTGCGTGACGAGCTGGTTACGCGCGGCTCGCAGGGCTCGAAGCAACTCAACTTGCTCGAGCAACACGCGCTTCGCAACGTGGATCTCTTGCTCGAGCGGGCACGTGATCGTGAACTCTTGGCGATCCGGTTCTTCGTGGCGCTGGCGGTCGGCACTGCGCTCGTCGGCGGTGCGATGGCGCTCTATGCACGCCGCGTCTTGCGCCCGCTGGCCTGGGTCACCGAGCGTGCGAAGGCAGTGGCGAGCGGTGACCTGAAGCCGCGCGAAGCCGTCATTTCTCGCGACGAAATCGGTGAGCTCTCGGCCACCTTCGAGGGCATGGTCTCGGCAATCGCTCGCGCGAACGAGCAGCTGCTTGCCTCGGAGCGGCTAGCGACGATCGGCAAAATGGCCGCACACGTAACGCACGAGATTCGCAATCCGCTTTCTTCGATCGCGCTCAATGTGGAGCTGCTCGAGGACGATTTGGCTGCAGGCACTGAAGAACCGCGCGCCCTCGTGCGCGCGATTCGGCTGGAGGTCGAGCGGCTCACCGCGTTGAGCGAACAATATCTTTCGGTGGCGCGCCGTCAGCCGCTCCGTCCGGAGCGCGAGGACCTGCGCGAGGTGGTCAGCGAGGCGCTCGAGTTCATGCGTCGCGATTTGGAGCGGCACGGCGTGAGACTCGAGCTCGTATCCCCAGCGGCGCCGGTGATCGCGTCGATTGACGAGGCGCAGATCAAGCAAGCCTTGTTCAACCTGATCCGCAACGCGCGCGAGGCGATGCCCAAGGGAGGCCCGTTGACCGTAACCATTAAGGTGGGCGAGGGCGGCGGTGCGGACGTTACCGTCGAGGACGAGGGGGTCGGGCTCGACGCCGCGGCGCGAGCGCGTCTTTTCGAACCCTTTTTCACGACCAAGAGCCACGGCACCGGGCTGGGCCTCGCGATCACGCGCCAGATCGTGGAGGCGCATGGCGGCAGCATTGCTTGTGAGCCGCGCGACCCTAAAGGCACGCGGATTTGGATACATCTCCCGCAAGTCGCGCTGGAGACTGAGCTATGATGTCGCGGGTTTTGGTGCCATGTCGGAGCTATTGACGATCGTGTTGGCGAGCGAGAACGAGGGCAAGCTCGCGGAGCTGCGCGCGTTGCTGGCGGACTTGCCGGTGCAGTTCGTCACTTCGCACGAGGTCCTGGCCGAGAAACTCAGCATCGTCGAGGACGGCGTCACCTTCGAGGACAACGCCACCATCAAGGCCAAGGCTGTCTCGCGCGCCACGCGGTCACTAGCACTCGCAGACGATAGCGGTCTCGAAGTGCACACTCTGGGCGGGCGGCCCGGCGTGCGCTCGGCGCGCTTCGCTCACGAGCGAGCGACGGATGCGGAGAACAATGCGGCACTCTTGCGCGAGCTCGAGAGCATCGAGGAAGGCGGCCGCGGCGCGCGCTTTCGTTGTGTGTTGGCGCTGGTCGACCCTTGGCATGACTCCGAGGTGCACACGGTCGAAGGTATCTGCGACGGGAGCATTGCGCGCACCCCCCGCGGCAATGGCGGCTTCGGATACGACCCGCTATTTGTCGTGGACGGACACGACGGCCGCGCGATGGCCGAGCTCTCCGAGCTCGAAAAAAATGGCATCAGTCACCGCGCGCGAGCGGTCGCCGCACTCAGGCCGATCCTGGTGCGGCTGATCAACCAACGCCTGGACGAAGCCGAACGCGTCCTCGGCTGAGCACGATTTCTAGTTCGTTCCGACCAGGTCGAAGTGGCCGCCGAGCGTGAGGGTCGCCCAGGCGTGGCCGTCGCTGGTGTCGTTCAATCCGAGCACTCCGCTGGTCGTGTTGTTTTTGACGAAGCGCAGGGTTTCGAACGAGCCGACACCAACGGTGAGCATTGGTGACAGCGCGAAGAGCTTGTTTAGCCGAATCTCGGCGCCGAGTCCGATGCGAGCCTCGAACGGCGCGTCGGTGAGCTGGAGCTGAGCGCCGTCGTCCCACTTGCTCCGGGCACGCCGGTAGCCGAGCGCGAGCTCGGTGACGAAGCCGACGCGATCCGGATCTGTATTTGCGCGCACGCCCAGCCCGAAAAAGTCGGTGTCTCCACCGTTTGGATTGCTGATGCTTCCGTCAGGTTCCGTTTTCGAACTTCCTGCGCCGAGCGACGCGCGCTCCCACAGCGCAAATACGTTGTAGCTACGCGCCAGGCGCATGCCGACGTCCAGCTCGAACATCGGCCCGGACGACGCGTAGCGAGACCACGGCACGCCCTGGAGGATCGCGTCGCCGTATTGGTCTGGGCCGCTGTCGTGAGCCCAAACGTTGCCGAATGGAATGAACCAGCCCGCTCGTAGGCCCAGCCAGAGCGAGGTCCTAGGGGCGAGATGGTGCGGCTCGGGCGGCGGCGGTGGCTCGTAGACCATCGCACCAGGCGGATAGAAACCCGGCGGCGGCGGCTCATATACGGTGACGCCGCGCTCGGGCGGCGGCTCTTGATTCTGCCCCGCGTTTGGGGGCGAAGGCGGCTCGACGTAGTAGCCCGGGGGTGCGTCACTCGGTGCTGGAGCGGGTGCAGCTCCGCTGTTGGGACCTGGCGCCGCGGCGGCTGGAGCCGGAGGGGCGGCGGGAACGGGCCTAGGCGGGCTTGGAGCTGGCTGGGCCCCCGCGTCGACGGCCGCGAGAAGAAGCGCAGCAGCTGCTGGCCACGAAGCTCTTCGCATACGGCGACCATAGCACCCTGAGTGTCAATTGACCCTCAGCGGAGCCGCATGCTAAGCGAGCGCCGCTCAACGAACACTAGTGCAGCAATACTGGAAAGGCGTCGGAAGGTACGGAACGGTTGGCCTCGAGCTCGCCCTGAGCATCTTGGTAGGCCTGCTGCTCGGACAATGGCTCGACAAGAAACTCCACACGCACGGTGTTCTCACGCTGATTGGGTTGGGCTATGGGCTGGCGGCGGCAGTTCGAGTGGTGTGGCGCGCACTGAAACAGGCGAACCGCGAAGCCGAGGACGAAGAACGCCGCGAGCGCGAAGCGCGGAAGAAATTCAACGATGACGACCGAGCGAAATGAAGAGCAAAGCGATCTACGCGCGGGCCTGACGGTCGTGGCGGTGGTCGGTGTGTTGCTGGCGCTGGTGGCGCCGTCGTTCCTCGGATCGGGCTCGCGCGTGAGCGTCGTCTTGGGCGCGCTGCTCGCGGTCGGTAACCTGTGGCTACTCGCGAAGACCGTGCGCGGCTTCTTGTACCCCGCCGGCGCTCGCTCGCCGTGGCTCGCCGTTGCTGTCCTGAAGTTCGGCGCGCTGTTTCTGGCCGTCGCGTACCTGGTGCGTAGTGGCCACGCACAGGTCTTGCCGCTGATGATTGGCTACGGCGCGCTGCCGATCGGCATCGTGGTTTCGCAATTGCGCTCGTCCAAAGTAGCTCCTGGAGAAGGCTGACAGCGATGCCCGAACATACGACGTTTCTAACGCTCCTGCTCGCTCACATGCGTGAGACGCTCGATCAGAATGCGAGCTCACTGGGCGACACGCTGCTGCAGCACGAGCCGCCAAGCTGGCGAAGCTTCGAGGGCATTGCCGCGAG
>DASYCR010000607.1:0-3019 GCA_036500095.1 Polyangiaceae bacterium | reverse complement strand
CGTGCGAGGACCGTTCCGCTTACATAACCATTCATCGCCGGAAAGTGCAGCCTATCCGAAACGCCGAGCGCGGCACGTACTCACGGCGCGAAAGCAGCACGGCCCGAGCGCGATGCAGCAAATTTCGGGCAAATCCATCTGAACCGTGTACGCTAATGTTCGAATGCCGTATCCGATCACGTGCTCGGCCTGTGGCAAGACTTTCTCGATCACGGACGATCTGTATGAGCGCAAGATCGTGGGGCACGTCGTCACGATCAAGTGCAAGCAGTGCCAAGCGAACATTCGCGTCGACGGTACACAGGCGAAAGCGGGCACCAAAGCCGACGACGACGCTGGCAAGGCCGCAGGCACCACGGCGCGATCAGAGGCGGTGAAGCCCGCGCAGGACGCACCGACCGAACCCGAACTCGCGAAGCCGGTGGAGCCAACGAATCGAGTGGAAGCTCCCAGCGCTGAGCCGGCTCAAGTCGTCCAAGAGGCCAAGCCGGCGGACGCGCCCAAGCAAGCACAGGGAGCCCGGAAAGCTCCGGTGGATACGCCACCACGGATTGCGCCGGACGAGCAGAGCGCGCCGGACAAGCAGAGCGCGTCCGTCGCAAAGACGAGCAGCACAACCGCGGCCGGCACGAGCGCCCCGCGCATGGACGCGCCGCAACCTGCGGCTGCGAAGGCGGCCTTCCCGCAAGCGAAAATCGCTCGACCGGAGGTAGCCAAGCAGGCCGCTCCTCCCGCTACTAGAGCTCGCGTTGCGACGGGAGCGAAGCCCGCGGCGCAACCGACCGCGCCACGAGCCGTGGCCCCGGCCGCCGCAGCGCCAGCAGCTGCCGCACCAGCAACCGCCGCCAACGTCGCGGCGGACCGCTTGTGGGCGGTCGACTACTCAGACGGCCAAGACCGCGAGTTCACGGACGAGCAAGTCGCGCTCGAGCTGCGAGCGGGTGCCGTCACCGCGAGCACGCTCGTCTGGCGTGAAGGCATGGATGAATGGAAAGAGCTCGCTGAAGTTCCGGAGCTCGCCAAGTTTCTCGCCAAAGATGCCCCGGCGCCCGACGCTCCGAAGCCCCCACCCGCGACACCAGAACCACGTAAGCCTGCCCCATCGTCCCCGCAGGTCCCCGAGTCACCGGCGAAAGCGGGCGGCGCACCGCGCGCGCGGGCACCGTCAGCTCCCAATTTGGACCACGCAGTGCCGCGCGCCGCGCGACCGCCCGCGCCGTCGAGCCCCGGGCTCGCGCCCGCCCCGATTGTTGCGCCGTCACCCGCGCCAGCTCCGGTTGCCGCGCCCCCACCCGCGCCGCCTCCGGTTGCCGCGCCCCCACCCGCGCCAGCTCCGATTGCTGCTGCAGCTACAGCGCCCACCCCTCCCGCGCGCCCGCCCATGCCATCGCGTCCCGGGTTGCCAGGCGCGCCCATCAACGCGCCCGCGTTTGCCAATAATGGAGCGCCCGTTGTGCTCGTGCCCACGGCTTCGCCAGCGACGCAGCTGGTCGTGCCGTCGATGGTACCTATGGCGATCGGCGCTAGTGCCGCCGAGGACTGGCCAGCCGCGCCGAAGAAGCGCACACCGCTCATCATCGGCATCGTCGTCGTGGTGCTCGGTGTGGTTGGCGCTGTCATCGCCATTACGAGCTCGTCGCCCACACCAACGCCTCCGCCGTCAATCGCAGCACTACCGCCCTCCGTCCCATCGACTCCCCGTGCACCGGAGGCGAGCGATCGGCAGACGCCCACAGCGACGCAACCCGACTCACCACAGGGAATCCCTGGGGAGCCCAACGCGCGCCCGACCACCACGCCGAACGGCGGATTCGCCGAGCTCTTTGCAAACGGCGCGCGTCGCGCAGACGAGAAGCGCGGCGTCACGGGTCCAACGCAGCGCTTCGATCCGAACGCGGCCAAGGCGGCGCTCACGTCCGCCGCCCAGTCGATCAGCGTGTGCCGCGAGAAGGGCGGACCCACCGGCAAGGCAACCGTGGTGGTCACCTTCGATCCGGACGGCAAAGTCACCACCGCAACCGTCAGCGACGCTCCTTTTGCGGGCACCGCAACGGGCAACTGTATCGCCCAAGCCATGAAACGCGCGACCGTGCCGCCATTCAGCGGGCTGCCCGGAACGATCTCCAAGAGCTTGAGCGTCCAGTGAGCAAGCTGGAGCCTGGCCGTCCAACCCTGGCAGACGACGCGCTCGTTCACCTCCTGCTTAGCTATTCGCCTCGGGTCGAGCAAATCGGCGCGGTCTGTGATCTCCTGGCATCGCTGTACGTTCCGCACGTGCGAGATCCAGACGCCTCTTCACGCCTTCGCTTGGTGGTGCACGAGCTACTCGAGAACCTGGTGAAGTACTCGACGGCGAGCCCAGTCGAGTTCGACTTTCACATGGCGCGAGAAGGCGCGGGCCTACGCGTCACCATCCGCACGCAGAACCGCGCCGCAATCGATCGCTTGACGGACGCCGAAGCACGGCTGACTGCACTGAACGCGGCGCATGACCCGGTAGCGCACTATGACGAAGTCATTCGCGCCAGCGCGGGACGCCGCGAGGGTTCGGGCTTGGGTCTCGCGCGCATTCACGCCGAAGGTGAAATGCTCGTGTCACATCTGGTGGTGGGTGACAGACTCACCATCCTGGTGGAAGGCACGATCTCTCCGAGGTCGAGCCGATGAACACGACCCAGCTGGAGCCGTTCGTCTCGGCCAACTTCAGTTGCACGCCGAGCCTCGCGCGGCAAAAGCTGGCGATCGAGTTCACGGGCAGTGGCGACATGCACGCCATGGCCCCGCTATCCGACTACCTGAGGCGCACCCATGAAGTCGCCACGAATCTCGGGCTATTAGAAGTTGCTTGCGACTTTCGCAAGCTCACCTTCATGAACTCGAGCTGCTTCAAAGCCTTCGTGGTCTGGATCGACTCGGTCAAGAACCTGCCCGCCCCGTACAAGATCCGATTTCAGACCGATCCGACAATTCATTGGCAGCGCCGCAGCTTGGAGGCGTTGCGTCGCCTCGCAATCAACGT
>DASYCR010000606.1:0-5547 GCA_036500095.1 Polyangiaceae bacterium | reverse complement strand
GACGACCTGGGCCTGGCTGATCGGCGCGGCTGTGCTGGTCAGGACGTTCTCGGACATGCTGGTCGTGCGCGCGGTGCGCGGCAGCACCCCCAGCATTTTCGAGCTCTTGTTGCTGATCTTCAAGGATCTGGCCATCTGGGGCGTTTGGCTACTCGGCGCGCTGTCGCGGCGCGTCGTCTGGCGTGGCCATACCTTCCTGATTGGCCCAGGTTCGAGGCTGACGTCGCTGGCGAGTCCCAAGACGAGACCGGCGGCCGCGCGCGCGCTGCGGGCATAGCAAAAACCGTGTCGGATCCGCGAGCGCGTCTGACGCAGGCTACCGCGCGCCTGTTCAGCGGGGCGCTGCGCGTGAAATCAGGATATGTTTGTGGATCGCGGCCCGCGACGGTTGCTCTGCACCGCAGACAACTCGAGCGCGTGGCCAATGGACTCCTGAGATTTGAGCATGGGCCAGCAGGCTCGAAACAAGACGGCGTTTTCGTCGCGGCTTTTGCTGCGGCTCTTCGCGGCGTTCCTGCTCGTCGCGTTCGCGGGCGTCGCGGTCGCGGCGTTCCTCGTCGACCGCAACGTGCGCAAGACCATGCTGACCGAAGTCGAGGATCGGCTCTCGTATCAGAGCACCATGCTCGGCCAAATGACGGCCAATGCGCTGTTTGGCCCGCTCGACGCCGGCGACGCAAGCTTGAACGGAGCGGTGCACAAGCTCGGGGCGGCTGTGCACACCCAGCTCTCGCTGATCGCGCCGGACGGACGCGTCGCAGCCGATTCCGACGTGGACGCTCCACAGAACTTGCCGTCCCAACTCGACGCGCCCGAGATTGTCCAGGCTCGCGCGCAGGGTCGCGGGACGTCGGTGCGGGGGGCGGACGGCGACAGCCGGATGTTCGTTGCGCGCGCGATCGTTCAGGACGGCGTCACGCTCGGCTTTGCGCGCAGCTCGTTGTCGATGAACGTGGTGCACGCCCAAGTGCACGAGGTGCGGGTGCGCATGGCGATGGGCGCGCTCACGGCCGGCCTCGTCGCGCTCTTGCTGGGATTCTTCGTGTCCACGCGCGTGACGCGCCCGATTCGCGCCTTGACGGAGGGTGCCGGCCGCATCGGTGCAGGCGAGCTGGACACCGTGATTCACGTCGACAGCCGAGACGAGATCGGAGACCTGGCGGAGGCCTTCAATCGCATGACTCGGAATTTGCGCCAAACGATCAGCGCGCTCGATTCGCGCAACGGCGAGATGCGCTTGGTGCTGGACAACGTCAACCAGGGCTTGCTGGTGATCGACCGCGACGGCGTGATGGCGCGTGAGCGGTCGGCGAGCATCGACGAGTGGTTCGGGCCGGTGCCGCACAAGACGACCTTGTGGGCGTACCTCGCGCCGCACGACGCCACGCTGGCGAAGATGCTCAGACTCGGTTGGCAAGCCGTGTGCGACGGGTTCTTGCCGCTCGAGCTGACACTCGATCAGTTGCCCAAGCTGCTGGGCGCGGTCGGGCGAGAGTTCGAGCTCGGCTATCAGCCCATCTTCGATGGGGATCGGCTGAGCCGCGCGCTAGTGGTCGTATCGGACGTGACCGAGCGGCGCAAAGCGGAGGCCATGGAGGGCGAGCAGCGCGAGTTCCTGGCTGTTTTGGATCGCGTTCTCCGCGATCGCTCGGGGTTCACGGAGTTCCTGCGTGAGGCTCGGGTGATCGTCCTGCGTTTGGAAAGCGACGCTTCGTCGCTCACGGACGTGCTCAGAGATTTGCACACGCTGCGTGGCAATGCCTCCGTCGTGGGTTTGACGCGCTTGGCCGAGATCTGCCGTGAGCTCGAAACGGCCGTCTCCGGGACGGGGGAAAGACCGGCGCCGGCGGCGTTGGCCGCTCTCGTTGCACGCTGGCGAGTGCTCGAGCAGCGCTTCGAGAACGTGCTCGACGAGCGCGCTCAAAGCGAGCAGCTGGAAGTCGATCGCGCCGAGCACGCCGCGCTGCTGCAGGCCATGGAGCGCGGAGCGCAGCTGTCGGAGCTCGCGCGTCGTGTGCGCGAGTGGCAGCTGGAGCCGGTGCAGCGGCGCCTGTGCCGCTTTGCCGAACACGCGCGCGGCCTCGCTCAGCGACTCGGCAAGGGCGAGCTCCGCGTGCGCGTCGAAGCCGAAGGGGTGCGCCTCGAACGCGCTCGCTTTCAAGCGTTTTGGGCGGCGTTCATGCACGTGCTGCGCAACGCCGTGGATCACGGCATCGAGCAGCCGAACGAGCGCACGGCTCGCGGCAAGCCGGCGTTTGGCCAGCTCGTGCTGCGCGCCACCAAAACACCGCACGAGGTTCGGATCGACGTCGAGGACGACGGACAGGGTGTCGATTGGGACGCGCTCGAGGCGCGCGCGCGCACACAAGGCTTGAGCGTGCCGCGTCGTGAAGAGTTGTTGTTCGTGGACGGGCTCTCGAGTCGCGCTCAGGCCGACGACGTTTCGGGCCGCGGCATCGGCATGGGCGCCGTGCGTGCTGCCTGTCGCGCGCTCGGCGGAGACGTCAGCATCACGAGCTCGCTCGGCGTGAGCACGCTGGTGCGCTTTACGCTGCCACTCGCGGACGCGCCGCGCGTCAGCAAAATTTCGAGTACTTCAACGCAGTTAGTCGAGCAAAAGCTCAAGACAGTCGGGAAGGACGCATGAACGAATTTGTTTCTGAGGTGCTCGAGCGGTTTGGTCCCGAGGCGGTCTGCGAAGTGTTCGCGGCGTACGGCGTATCGCTGACGCGGCTTCCGTCGGCCGAAGGGCGCGCCACGATCATTCCGGGGCTCGGTCGGGACGGCGGCTCGCCCGACGCGACCGTGGCCGGCTTCATCGGCTTTTCGGCGCCCGTCTTGCGCGGCGCATTGCTCATGGCGTCGACGTTCGAAGTCGTGGCCCGGGCGCGACCGCCAGCGGTCCGCAATAAGAAGCTCTCGTCTGCCTCGTCCAGCGATTGGATCTTGGCGCGCGATTGGGCGGGCGAGCTCGTGAATCAGGTCTTGGGTCGCATCAAGAATCGCATGCGCAGCCACGGCCTGTTGCTCGAGGTCAGCGCGCCGGCCGCCCTCTCCGGTCAGGCATTGGCGTTCGCGAAGCCCAAATCGCCGAAGACGCGGCCGGTGCTTTTCGACGCCCATCCGGATAAAGTATGGTTTTGGCTGGACGCACTCTGGAGCTCCGAAGTCGAAGCGACCGGCGGCTCCGATGAAGAGCGCAAAGCCGGCGACGTGATTCTCTTCTGATGACGATGATTGCCGAGCAAAGCGAGGACACCGCATGGTCAAGGTTGTGATGGTGGTCGATGATTCCGCGACGATTCGCCAAGAAGTAGCGGCCGTGCTCGGGCCGGAGGGCTTCAAGATCGTCGAAGCGGCTGATGGCGAAGAAGCGCTCGGTAAGCTCGATTCCGAGGTCGCGCTCGTGCTGTGTGACGTGAACATGCCGCGCATGAACGGCTTGGATTTTCTCGACCAACTCAAAGCGCGGAAGATCTCGGTCCCCGTGCTGATGCTGACGACCGAGGGTCAACCAGACTCGATCGAGCGCGCCAAGCTAGCGGGGGCCAAGGGCTGGATCATCAAGCCCTTCAAAGCGCCCCAATTGATCGCCGCAGTGAAGCAGGTTGCTCGTTAGACAGCAGCGCTAACATCCGGCCAGTACAGCTGATTTTGGCGGGGCTGCAGCCGAGCGCAGGGGCGCGCTACACTGGCGGGGATGGGTGCTGCTACCGCCCTTCTACCAAGCCGTCACTCGGCTGTCACACTGTCCCGGTACCCGGATTCGAGGATGACGCGTATTCTGATCGTCGAGGACGAGCCCGATTTGCAGCAGGTGCTGGAGTACAACCTCAAGCAGGCGGGGCACGACGTGGTCGTGACCAAGCTCGGGCGGGAGGGGCTCCGGATCGCGCGCGAGCAGAAACCGGAGATCGTCCTGCTTGATCTGATGCTGCCAGACATCCCAGGTACCGATGTCTGCAAGCAGCTCAAGGAGAGCCCGGCGACCCGTGGCAGCAACGTGATCATGCTCACGGCCCGGGGTGAGGAAATCGACCGAGTCGTGGGCTTCGAGCTCGGCGCGGACGACTACGTGACCAAGCCCTTCAGCGTGCGCGAGCTCTTGCTGCGCATTCAAGCAATCATGCGCCGCAACAAGAGCGAGCCGGCGGACGTCGAGAGCACCGTCGAGTTCGGCAAGCTGCGCATCGACCGCGGCGCGCATCGCGTGTGGGTGGAGAGCACGGAAATCGAGCTGACCGCGCTCGAGTTCAAGCTGCTCGTCACGCTGTACGACCGCAAGAATCGCGTGCAGACCCGCAGCACGCTGCTCGACGACGTGTGGGGCATTCAAGCCGACATCACCACGCGCACCGTCGACACTCACGTCAAGCGGTTGCGTGAAAAGCTGGAAGCAGCTCGCGACTACGTGGAGACCGTGCGCGGCGTGGGTTATCGGTTCGTCGGCACACCCGACGAGGCCGCGACTTGAAGCTCGGCATTAGAGCCAAGTTATTTCTGAGCTCGTTCATCGTCATCGTCATCTCGGTGGTGGTGGCGTACGCCTACTCGAGCCGGCGACTCGAGCGCGAGTTGACCGAGCGCATTCGCTCGGAGCTGATCGTGCGCGCGCGCTTGGTCGCCCACGGCGCGGAGTCGTCGTATGCCTTGTGGGACGATCGTCAGCGCTGGGACGAGATCGCGAGCGAGCTCGGCCAGCGGGCGCGCGCGGAGGTCGCGTTGCTGCGCGCCGACGGTACGGTGCTGGGTGTCTCGGGCGGCGCACAGGCGTTGCCGCGCGACTACGCTGATCGCCCCGAAGTGCACGCCGCGCTGAGCGACGCTTCCCACGAAGGCTACGCTTCCAGCAGTGACGGCCACACGTTGGTGATCGCGATTCGCTTCACGCGTGCCGATCGCGTGGGCGTGGCGCGCCTGGCGATTCCGCTCACGGAAATCGACGTGGCGCGCGCCGAGCTCGGTGACACGCTGACGATCGCGACCGTGCTCGCGCTGCTGGCGGCGATCGTGGTTTCGTCCTTGGCGGCCGAGTTCACTTCGCGCACGGCGCGCGCGCTGATCGACGTGGCTCGGCGGATGGCTGCCGGCGATCTGTCGACACGTTCGCGCCCCACGAGCAACGACGAGTTCGGTGGCCTCGGTCGCGCTCTCGATCAGCTGGCGCGAAACCTTTCGGGCACGCTGGGTGAGCTGCGCGCCGAGCGTGATCGTCTGGGCGGCATCCTGGCCAGCATGCAGGAGGGCGTGCTGCTTCTAGACCAGACCGGTCACATCTCCGTGCTCAACCCGTCCTTGCGCGAAATGCTGCTGCTCGGCGCGGACGCCATCGGCAAGACGGTGCTCGAGGTGCTCCGACACGCGGAGCTCAAGGAGCTGCTGGACGAGGGTCGAAATTCACAAGAAGCCGTTACGGGCGAGATCGAGATCGGCAATATCAAGCCGCGTAAATTGCTGATCCGCGCGGCGCAGCTCGGCGGCGACCAAGGTGGCCTCTTGGCGGTGTTCGTCGACGTCACCGAGGTCCGTCGACTCGAGTCGATGAGG
>DASYCR010000605.1:0-3603 GCA_036500095.1 Polyangiaceae bacterium | reverse complement strand
CGTTGCCTGGCGAGCTCTTGCAGCACGGCGACCTCGTCGGCGCCGTGGTCCTGATTGCCGAAGAATGCGTAGGTCGTGATCAGCGCGCCGACGCCATTCGGGTCGAGGGACGTCACGCCGATACCTGTGCGCGACATGTCCGGGGAGAGAAGCACCAAGCGCCCGAGCGGGCTCTCGAGCGCGTACGTCAGCCAGCGACTCGGGTTGCGCGAGCCGTTGACCGAACCGAAAAATATGCCGCCGTCGCGGATCATGCCCGACACATCCCAGCCGGCGAGCGCGCCGAGCGCGATGGTATTTTCCGATTCCGCGTCATGCGAGATCGAGCTCAGGAACAAATGCGGCGCAAGCTTGCCGTTCGTTTGCGACTGCCGCGGCTCGAGCGTGAGCTGCGCGACGCCGGCCGCCGCACGCACGCGGTTCAGGCCTGCGAGCAACGTGGTCCCGAACGCTTCCGTGCTGGGCGCGGCGACGTTGTCGCCGTAGCTGCCCGCGTCGTAATCGAGGTCGGCGTTTTCGTTGCGCCGCAGCTCGACTTGCGCGACAACGTTGAGCAGCACTTGCCCCTCGGAGCGCGTCGCGATTTCGACGAGCGCGTGGTCGTCCTGCTCGAGCACCGGACAGGTGATGCGAAACGCGGGCAAGGCAAGCGTGGTGTCGGCGACGCAGCGGGCCACGCCGTAGGCACCCTGGTTGACCATCGACATGGCGTAGGCCGCCGGCTTCAGCAGCGTCCCCTGCAGGGTGACCGAGTTGCCCGAGATCAACGGCGAAAGGCCGTCGAAGCGCACCTCGGGGCGCCCCATGTAGCCGACCCACGCCGCGCGCCCGTGGCCGCGCGCGAAGCCGAGCGCCGTCTCGCCCGGATAGTTGAAGAGCTGCTTTTGAACGAAGTCGCTGACTTGTGACTTCAGCTGCCGTTCGAGCTCGCCGTCGGGCACATTGTCGGGAATCGTGACCGTGAGCTGGCTCCACGAGGTGCTTACGATCGTGCTCCCGCAGCGCACGAGAATGTGACGCCGGATGCCGTCATCCGGCGCGCCGCCGTGCTCGACGTAAAAACGCGCGACCTCGCGCGCCGCGCAGCGCAGCGAAGCCGACGCGCGCACGTCCGCGTGACCCTGAGCACCATCGACGAGCAGCTGATCCCAGAGGGTGTCGCGCGGATAGTCGGCGCTGGGCGCCTGCGGCTGCATGGCCCAGCGATCGGCGTCGACGACGGAGCTTGCCGCTTTCGGCTCTGCGCTGCGAGCGACCACGCTGGCGAGCGCGGCCTTGGACGGAAATTGCGCTGCCGGTGTGCCCGGATTGCCGGGACCACCGGCGCCGCCGAGACAACCCACGCACGTCACACCCAAGATCCAAACCCAATCAACCCGTTTCATCCGTACCTCCCGCTGACACCCTCGAATCGATGTCTGGCGAGCAGGCTAGCACGAACCGCCCCGAAGGTGGCCGCGGTTTTTGGCCTCAGAACGCGACGTCCACGTTCGTGTTCGCGACGCCGAGTTGCTGCGTGTAATGGCCGCTCGCGTCGGGCATTTGGCTGGGCTGCGCAAAGCTCGCGAGACTCCCGTGCACGGTACGCGGTACGAACACGAACTGCGTATAGGAGAGCGCGACGTGCACGTGGGCGCCGAGCGCGAGCCGGCCGCCGAGCGCGAACGACGCCCCCGCAAAGTCGGGCAGACCCGCCTCGAACGTACTGTCCGGCACGGCGCTCGACTCGAACCCCAGACCGGAAAAGAACTCGAAGCGCGCACTCGGCCAGAGGCTCAGGCCGGCGCGTACGCCGAAGCTGTCGTGAAAATTGCGCGGCACGTTCTGCAAGACCTGGCCGTTGGCCGGCTGTCCGCCGTCCGCGTTCAGCGTGCAGGGCGCGCCGGCCGCGACCAGGCATTGATGCGAGAACGCCGAGTAGCGCGTGTAGTCACCGAACAGCCGGAGCTCGAGCGCACGGCGCGGCCGGTAGCGCGCGCCGAGCCGCACGATGTCGGGCAGATCGTAGGCCACGTCGACGTGCGCGCTGCTCGGTCCGCCCACGTCGTTGTCGAGCGAGCCGTGGAGCCGCATGCCGCCGCTCACGTTCGGACGTGACTCGTACGAGGCTCCCAGAAAGAGCTGCTCGGGCAGCGCCTCATACAGCACGCCGAGTCCGAAACCGTACGCGTAGCCGCTCACGTCGACTAGCGAGCGTCCTTCCGTGCGCACGTCGTTCGTGCCGCCGCTCCACGCGCGCACGTCGTCGATCACCGAGCGCATCAGGTTGAAAGTGGCGCCGACGCTGAGCGCGGTACCCGGCACGCGATACGCGCCACCGAGCAGGAGCTCGCTCGTGATGATTTCGCCTTCGATCGACTGGAAGCGCGAGACGCCGTCGACCGGGCCCGGATAGCGCGAAGCCGCGAACGAGGGTCGCTTGTCCCAGCTCACCGAACCGCCGAAGGGCGTGAAAAAACCCGCGCCCAGCACGACCGGCCCGAGCTTCAACGAGCCCGCCACTACCGGATTGACGAGCGCGTTGAAGAGCCGCGCGCGCCCGACGTTGGCCCCGACGGCGTCCGGCGGATCCGGGGCGTCCGTCGGCTCAGCGCGCCGATCGTAGGTCAAGCGTCGAAAGCCGAGGCTCAGATCCGTGAACACGTGTGCACCGGAGGCCTGCGAGAGGGCGGCCGGATTGAAGTAGAGCGCGGTCGCGTTGTCCGTCGTCGGGTGACCGTGCTCGGCCGCGAAATGCGCCACCGAAAATCCGCTTGCGTGCGCCGCGCGTGTCTCGAGCAAACAAACGGCCGAGAGCGCGAGCGTGACCGGAAATTTCGTTACCCTCATGCCAGAGCCCCGACTACTACTACAACCCGATCCCTCGCCTCCATGTCGCCGAAGATCACCCTGACCGACGACGTCCTCGGCTCATTGACCGATGACCAGCTCACGCGCGACGTGTGGCTCTACCAACGAGCGAAAGGGCATCGCTTTTCGTCCGACGATCTGCTGACGGCGTTCGTGGCTTACGCAGCGGCACCGGACGCCCGCCGCGTGCTCGACCTCGGCTGCGGCATCGGTTCGGTCTTGCTCCACCTGGCCTGGAGTCTGCCCACGGCGGAGCTGTTCGGCGTCGAAGCGCAAGCGGTCTCGTTCACGCTCTTGCAGCGCAACATCGCGCGCAACGCGCTTTCGCCCCGCGTACGAGCCGTGTGCGGCGATCTGCGCGACGCCGCGGCGCTCGCGCCACTCGGCGCGCACTTCGATCTGATCACGGGTACGCCCCCGTATTTTCCGGCCGGGTCCGCGCTCGAAGCCCGCGACGAGCAGCGCGAGTACGCGCGCATCGAACATCGCGGCGGCGTCGAAGCCTATCTGACGGCAGGCGCTCCACTGCTCGCCCCGAACTCCGCGCTCGTGCTGTGCGGCGACGCGCGCAGTGAGCTGCGCGTCACGCGCGGCGCTGAAGCCGTCGGTTTGTCGTTGCGCGCGCGACTCGAGGTCGTCGCGCGCGCAGATCAGCCGCCGCTGTTCTCCGTCTGGACGTTGCGCGCCGAGCGGGGCGACTTCCAGCAGTCGCGCTTCACGTTGCGCGACGCGCAGGGTGCGCGCACGCCGGAT
>DASYCR010000604.1:0-2661 GCA_036500095.1 Polyangiaceae bacterium | reverse complement strand
CGAGGTCTCGCGATGGATTTGCGAGGTCTCCCAGCTTGTTTGGTAGCCGAGGGACAACTGCAGATCGAACGGATCGTCGTCGTCGAAGGCGTCGGCGACCTGCACGATCTCCGCGGGCTCGCGCATGACCTGCGGCTCGCTCACCTTGCGCGGCTCGTCGGCCAACGCCGGTGTCACGCGCGCGATCACCGCAGCGGCCAGAGCCAAGGTCCAGGCGTCAACGGCTAAGCGCTTAAGGTGACTCATGCTTGCTAGGGGCCGTGCCTGTCGCCCGTGCCTCCGGGACGCTAGCGGCGCAGCAGCGAAACTGTCAACGGACCATCGCTATTTCTGCGCAGATGGGGTCCTCGGAACGCTCTGCCAGAGCCCGTCCCAGCGGGTCACGGCAGCCCAGATATTCTGCCGCTCGGCCGGATCCGTGACTAGGCCTGCGGCAGCAGCTGCGATGGAGCAGGCCGCGCGGGCTTGACCACGCTCCTTGACGTGTTCGGCCACGCGATCCCCGAGCGCGCCGGCATCGGGCGTGGGGGCAACGACATTGCGCGCGCCTGCCTCGGCACGCTTTGCGGCGGCCTCGCAGTCGGCCAGCAGTTTTTGGGTGTCGATGGCATGCGTGGTCAGCGCCGCGCGCCCCTTGGGCGGGTGCAGTGGATTCGTAAAGGGGGGTGAGCCGAGCGCTTCGGGTTCGAGCCACACCTCCCCCTGCTTGACGTTGATGCGCAGCCCTTTTGGGCCCACGTCGGCGTCGAGCGCCGCGTCGCCATAGCGAATGGTGCCGAGCGGCGTCGCGATCAGAACCTCCGCGCCGGGTCGCGCGCCCATGCCTGACGCGGTCGCGACTTGTCCGGCGGAGAGCAGGATTTGCTCGCTGCCGTGGCGGCAAACCATGGCCGTGGCGGGACCTTGGAGCTCGAGCTCGCGACCGCTCAGCGTGTGCTTGATCGACAATCTGGCGCCCGATGCGAGCGTGAGCCAACGTTCGCCGTCGAGCAGCGAGCCCGTGATGACGGCCGCGTCGCCGAGCGTCACCAAGCCTTTGACCGCGATCGCGCGACAACCGGGATTCGACCGCGGCAGGTGCGGCGCCGTCGCGACCGGCGCAGCGCTCGCGCTGGCCGCAGCGGATGCGGAACTCGCGGCCGAGCTCGGCGCCTTTTTTTTGCACTCCGGCAGCAGCGCGCAAACGAGCGCGAGAGTGAGAGCGGTTAGGTGTTTCATTCCCCGCGCACGGACGGCGGGGGGGGCGGCATGATCAGCGTCTTGCGATTCTCGTCGTCGTCTTCGTCGAAGATTTCGCCCGTGATGTCTTCCAGCGCGAGCTCTTCCTTGGCGGCGCCGAGCTCGCGGCTGGTGTCGGCCAGCCGATCCGCGAGCACGCCCAGGAATTGCCACAAGAGCTTGACCGCCAAGGCGTGCTCTTTGCGCAGAATTTCGAAAAACTCAGTGCGCCGGATGACCATCAGCTCGCTGTTACCGTCGGAGATCACGGTCGCGGAGCGCGGCTGGCTGCGCACGAGCGCCATCTCGCCGAAGTGATCGCCTGGCTTGAGCACCGCGAGGTCCGCGCCGTTGCGCATGACCTTCACGTTGCCCACGAGGACGATGAAGAGCTCCTCGCCCTTGTCCCCCTCGGAGATCACGGTCTCGCCGTTCTTGTAGTCGACGACGTCGGTGACCTGTAACACGCGCAAGATCTCGCGATCGTTCAGCGGGCGGAACAGCGGCATGCGCGCCAGGATCTCGCGCTTGAGTTGCAGCTGCTTGGCGCGATTTTCGTCGCGCGACGTCACGTCGCCGACGGTGACGATCACCGCGGTGATGTTGTCCTTGCCGCCGAGCTCGTTGGCGGCGTCGATCAGAGACTTGCAAGCCGCGTCGGCGTCCGGCGTGCCGAGGCGTTGTCCGAGCCCCTCCAAGTCTTCCTCGAAGTAGCCGCACAGGCCGTCCGAGCACATCAGAAAGCGATCGCCGGCCGTGAGATCGATGACCAGCGTGTCCGGCTCTACGTGCTCGTATACGCCGACCGCGCGCGTGATGGCGTTCTTTTGCGCGAGCTGCTCGACCTGCTCGCGCGGCATCTTTTTGCGCTTGATGAGCTCGTTGTAGACGGTGTGGTCCTCGGTGAGTTGCTCGAGCAGGCCGTCACGCATCATGTAGATGCGGCTGTCACCGACGTAGATGATGAACGCCTGCGTGCCGACCACCAGTAGGCAGACGAGCGTCGTGCCCATGCCGCGCTTTTTCGTGTCTTTCGCGGCCTCCGAGTGCACGCGCAAGGAGGCGCGATTCACGGCGAACTCGAGCATGTTCAAGATGTCGCGCTTGCTGACCTTGGCGGCGCCCTTGCCGCCGTTCGCGTAGTCCTGAATCAGGTCGACTTCTTTCTTGATTTCCTCGTGCAGCGTGCGGACCGCGAGCGCGCTCGCCACCTCGCCGGCGGCGTGGCCGCCCATGCCGTCGCACACCACGAACAGCCCAATCTTCTTGTCGACCAAGAAGTTGTCTTCGTTGTGCTCACGCTGCCGCCCCACGTCGGTCAGCGCGGCGAATTGAACCTCGGGGCCGCTCATCGAAGGCCGAGACTAGGCTGGTTCTCGGTTATTTTTCTAGTATTTCCTAGGAGTGGCCGCTTTGCGGCCGTTCCATGAGTCGAACCGCGGG
>DASYCR010000603.1:0-2648 GCA_036500095.1 Polyangiaceae bacterium | reverse complement strand
GGCGCGCTCTCCGCCGCCAAACTCGTCCTGATGACCGACGTCGAGGGCGTCAAGACCGCGAGCGGCGAGCGGCTCAGCTCGCTCGGTTCCACCGAAGCGGAGGAGCTGATCGAAAAAGGCGTGATCACGGGCGGCATGATCCCCAAGGTGCGCTGCGCGCTCGACGCCGTGAACGGCGGGGTCGAGAAGGTGCACATCCTCGACGGACGACGGCGGCACGCGCTTCTGCTCGAGATCTTTACCGACAGCGGCGTCGGCACCGAAATTCGCCGCGGCAAGAATTGACGCGCAAAACGCCCGGGATCGTGCGCCCACTCGGTATTCCGGCGGACGCGATTTTGCGCGTGCTGCGCGTGCCCGCCGAGCTGTCCGGCATGCGCCTCGATCGCTTCGTGCAGGGCCAGCTGCGCAACACGAGTCGAACGCGGGCGAGCGCGATCGTCAAGCGCAGCGCTTACTCGGCGGAGGGGCGCGCCCGCCGACCGAGCGAGCGAGTGCGCGAGGACGAGCAAATCGCGCTGTGGCGGCTGCCCTTCGAGGACACCAGCGAGCAGGCACCCCTACCCGTCCTCTACCAGGACGAGCATTTGCTGGTGATCGACAAGCCTGCGTCGGTCGCGGTGCACCCGAGCGCCCGCTATCACAAGACCACGGTGATCAAGCGGCTGGAAGAAGAGCGCCCCGACGAGTTTTTGGCGCTCGTGCACCGTTTGGACCGCGAGACCAGCGGCATCCTGCTGGTCGCGCGCACGCCGGAGGCCGAGCGCGCTTTCAAGCGAGCTCTCGAGATCCGTTCGCTCGGCATCCACGACGCGCAGGGCGCGATCGAGAAAATCTACCTGGCCATCACGCGCGGCGTTCCGGCCGAAGGCCTGCTGAACGTCCCGCTCGAGCTCGATCCCGAAAATTCCCTGCGCGTGAAGATGCGGGTCGCGGCGCCGGGTACGGGTCTCGATGCGCGCACGGCGCTCCGGGTGCTCGAGCGACGCGCGGGGTACGCCCTCGTCGAGTGCGCGCTCCACACCGGCCGTCAGCACCAAATTCGCGCTCATTTGGCGCATCTCGGCTGCCCGATCGTCGGCGACAAACTCTATGGGCCGGACGAGCGGCTGCTCGCTCGCGCGGCCGATGACGAGCTCACGAGCGACGATCTCGTCTTGCTCGAGCTGCCGCGACACGCGCTCCACGCCCACATTTTCCGGATGCGTCATGCCGTAACCGGCGAAGCGCTCGAGGTCGTCGCGCCGCTGCCCGACGATCTGCGCGCCTTCTGGCTCGCCCTCGCCGAGCGCAAGTCTTAGTTACTCGCCCCCGCGGCCCCCGCCTCACCCACGCCGGAGTCCGGGCAGTTCGCGACGGCGACGAGCAGACACGGGTGTCGGTCGAAATCGACGCAACTCTGAAAGCCCTGGTACGCCTTGACGCAGCCGTCGAGGCTGCTTTGGTCGTATGAAAAGCAGTCCGCGCCGCCGGCGGGTCGAATGTAGGCGGGGCATGCCGCGTGCGTCGCGGCGGGGCAGCCGAGCTGCTTGCGCTCGGCCGTTTCCGCGTCGACGAGCTGGCTGCAAGCCGTCGCCTCGTCGATCAAGGCTCCGCCGCCGTCCGGCTGCAGCGCGCCGGCGAGCGACGGCACGTAGTCTTCCGTGTCACCGCTTTGGGAGCAGCTCGCCAGCACGACGACTAGACCGAGTGCGCTACATAGCGCGCGCAACGAACGGCCTGGTTTTCCTGCGCGGGTCGCCAGCATCGCTCGCACTCCTATAGCTCAGTTCAGGAGCTACCGACACTCGGACGGGGGGCCCGGCATTTTCACTGCGCGATCTCGATTGACGGCAGAGGCCCCAGGATATAGCGAAAACCATCGATGCCCATCCGCCGCGCTCTGCTGTCCGTTTCCAACAAATCTGGCCTCGTCGATTTCGCGCGAGCGCTCGCCGCCCGCGGAGTGAAGCTGCTCTCGACGGGCGGGACCTTCCGCACCTTGAAGGAAGCAAACATCGCCGTCGAAACGGTGGAGAGCTACACCGGCTCCCCCGAGGTGATGGACGGCCGAGTGAAAACGCTGCATCCGCGCGTGCACGGCGCGCTGCTCGCTCGCGAAGGCGTCGACGACGCGGACCTCGCGCGCATCGGCGCCGAGCCGATCGATCTAGTCGTGGTCAATCTGTACCCGTTCGAACAAACGCTGGCCAAGCCGGGCGCGTCGCCAGAAGAGCTGATCGAAAACATCGACATCGGCGGGCCGAGCATGCTGCGTTCAGCCGCCAAGAACCACGAACGAGTGACGGTGATCTGCGATCCCAACGACTACGGCCCGGTGCTCGACGAACTCAGCGCGACCGGCGAGGTCGATCGCGCGACGCGCGAGCGGCTGGCCGCCAAGGTTTACGCGCACACCGCCGCGTACGACGCATCGATCAGCGGCTGGCTCAGCGGCCGCGGCGAAAGCGACGGCTACCCGCGCTACCTCACGCTGGTCATGGAAAAGGCCTATAGCCTGCGCTACGGCGAAAACCCGCATCAGAGCGGCGCGTTCTATCGCGAGCGCCACGCTCTGCCCGGCTCGCTGGCTTCAGCAGAAAGCGTGGGCAGCGGAGCCAAGGAGCTCAGCTTCAATAACTTGGTCGACGTCGAGGCCGCGCTCGACG
>DASYCR010000602.1:0-5341 GCA_036500095.1 Polyangiaceae bacterium | reverse complement strand
TTTCTTTCTGCGCCGGCCGGCACGAGCGCGGGCAGAGGTGCGCCCTGCGCGGCGAGCCGCGCCCGCGCAGCGAGCGCCCAAAATGTGAGCGGCTCGTGCTCCGCAATCCGCGACAGTCGTTCGATCGCGTTGCCTTTATCGCCCGAGGAGGCGCGGGCGACGGCCGCCAAATACTCGTAGCGCGTGCTCTCGCGCCGATCGCGTGACTGCTCGGCCAGCGCCGTCAGCAGCTGCTCGGCTTGCTTGGCACGCGAGGTCGCGAGCAGACAGAGCGCCCGCTCGTAGCTCGCGTCACGCTGCGAGCGCGCATGCTTACCGAAGTGGGCGAGATACGCGTCATATCCGACGAGCGCCTTGACGTAGTCGCCTGCTATGAAGTGCAAGCGGGCAGCCAGGTAGCTCGCCTGTTCCGCAAAGCCCGACTTGGGCGTGCGCACCGCGATCTGTTGATAGAGGGCGATTGCGCGCGCATCGAGCTGAGCGCGCGAAAGCGAGCGCGCCGAAAAAAATAGGGAGTGCGCAGCGTCATCCGGCGCTTCTCGCGCCGCGCGTTCGAAGAGCTCGGCGGCCTTGACATAGTCGGTGCGCGCCGCGTAGAGGGCGAACGCACGCAGGAAGGACGCGCGGCCGGCGGCGACCGCCGAGCCCGCCGCCGAGAGCTCGCGTTCGACCGCGTCTGGACGACCGAGCTCGGCGAGACTCGCCGCGCGTTCGGCGCGCTCGGCGCGCGAGAGGCGACTCGATTCCGGCATTTTTTCCAGCGCGTCGAGCGCCTGCTCGGCCTCGGGCCGCCAGGGGGCTCTCAGCGCCAACCAGTGGTAGTCGCCGCGCGCGGTTGGCAGATCCTTTTGCGCGAGCGCAATCTCGGCGCGTAGCGCCCGCGCTTGGATTTCGCCATCGCGAGCTCGTTTCGATTTGCCGAGCAGCAAAAAAGCGCGCTCGACCGCCACGCGCGCCTTGGTGAGTTCGCCCGCCCGCTGCCAGGCACGAGCGGCGGAGCGGAGCCCGTCCACGCTCGTCGCGCGCTCGAAATACTGCGCCGCCGCCGCGAACGGCCCCGCCTCGAGCTCGGCCCGCGAACGAGCGGCCTCGATCTGTGCGGCAAGCACGGGCAGCGAGCCCTCGAGCTCCTTGAGGTCCACGAGCGCCGCCGCTTGATCACCGAGCTCCTGCGCGATCCGGGCGTGCAAGAACAGCATCTTGGGCAGCGCCCGTTCGCCGCTCGATAACTGCTCGAATTGCACACGCGCCTCCGACCAACGCTCGGCCCGCACGAGATCCACGAGGGGCTCGCTACTTGCGATAGGCGGCAAGGGCGGCCGTCCGCTGCTGGACGCCGAGGGCGCGTGGCCCGAATGAGCGGCTGGGGGAGCGCCGCGAGCACCCCGGTCACACGCCGCCAACAGCGCGTAGACGAGCGCGCTCGTGCAAAGCGCCGCGCGCCGACTACGCATCAGAAGCCCCAATGGTATTCCGCACGCAGCATGACGGTCATCGATTCCGTGTTGGCAAACGAGGAGAGCGCGCTGTCGCCCCGCCAGGATAGCCCGAGCCCAAAGCTGCGCGACGCGGAGTAGTCGAGCCCGACCAGCAGCGCCGCCACGGCGTCGTCGCGTCCGTAGTCGGAGAGCGGGGGCAACGCGCCGCGCACGTGCCGGTAGCCGAGCAAGACTCCCCCATAGGGAATCCATTGCAAGACGTCGAGTTTATAGGTGAGGCCCGCCGCTGCCGAAAGCTGCTCGGCGCGCGTGTGCGCGAGATAGGCGACGCGCGTCGTGGCCTCGCTCGACAGCAGGTGCGTCGAGCCGAGCAGTTCGACGCGCACGTCGAACATGTCCGAAATGCCATACGCGGCGTTCAGCCCGAGCGAGGGACCGAACTTGTAGTCGTGCAGATAGCTCGTGAGCCCGATGCCGCCGCCCACGTGCCACTGTCGCTCGAAGGCATGCGCGGTCGACGGCGCGAACAGCGCGCCGAGCGAGCCCAACACGACCGGCAAGCAGGACTTGAGCCAACGAGGCATGCTAATAACGCTTTAAAGCATGTTGACCGGGTCAACGTCGATCGCCATGCGAGCATTGCGGTGGACTCCGGCGCGCGCAACCGCTAGCAGCGGCGCGCGCAAGGCGGCCCGTTCGCTCGCGCGCAACAGGAAGCGATAGCGGTGACGCCCGCGCAGCCGCGCGAGCGGCGCCACCGCGGGACCGAGCAGCTCTGCTCCGTCCCGGCAAGCGCGGCGCGCGATGCCCGCGAGCCGCTCGGCCTCCGCCGCGGCCAACGACTCCTCGACCGCGTCGAAGCGCACCAAGGCCAGCCGCGCGAACGGCGGATAGCGGAGCTCGCGGCGCGCCGCGAGTTCCTGCTCGTTGAAGCCCTGCATGTCGTGCGTGACGGCACAGGCGATCGCCGGATGCTCGGGCTGTCGCGTCTGAATCAACACGCGGCCCGGCGCGTCCCCGCGCCCCGCGCGCCCCGACACCTGAACCAGTAACTGGAAGGTTCGCTCGGCCGCGCGAAAGTCGGGCATCGAGAGCGCGGCGTCGGCGTTCAACACGCCGACCAGCGTGACCTCCGGCAAATCGTGGCCCTTCGTGACCATCTGCGTACCCACCAAAATGTCGACCTCGCCGCGCCGCACGCGCTCGAGGATCCTTTCGCTCTTGCGACCGGCCGCGACGTCGCGATCGAGTCGGGCCACGCGCGCCGCGGGCAACGTGTCACGTAGGACGGCTTCGATGCGCTCGGTGCCCGAGCCCTCTTCGAGAAACTCGCTCGCGCCACAGGCCGCGCAAGGCGTCGGCAGACTGACGGAGTAGTCGCAGTAGTGACAACGCAGCCGCTCGCCGCGGCTTCGATGCAGCGTGAGCGCGACCGAACAATTGGGACACTGCGCCGGCGTGCCGCAGCTGCCGCACAACAAACTCGGCGCAAAGCCGCGGCGATTGAGGAACAGGATCGCTTGCTGTTTGCGCTCGAGCACCGTCTCCAGCGCTCGAAATAGCGGGAGACTGAGCAAGCGATCTCCGCCGGGCCCCGGACCCACGCGCCGCAAGTCGACCACCTCGACCGCCGGCATACGAGCCGCCTGGCGCGCGCGCGACGGTAGGATCAAGAGCTCGAGCTTGCCTTCCGTGACGAGCGCTCGACTCGACAGCGACGGCGTGGCCGAACCGAGTACGCACACGGCGGCCGCGCGATAGGCGCGTAAGAGCGCCATGTCGCGCGCGTGATAGCGCACGCCCTCCTCCTGCTTGAAGGAACCGTCATGCTCCTCGTCGACGCAGATCAGGCCGAGCTTCTGCACCGGCGCGAACAACGCCGAACGCGCTCCGACCGCGACCCGCAGCCGCCCGGAGCGGAGCGCCCGCCACATGGCCTGCCGTTCGCGCTCCCCGAGGCCGCTGTGCAAGACCGCGATGCGATCGCCCAGGCGAGCTCGAAAGCGTGTGGTCAGCTGCGGCGTGAGCGCAATTTCCGGCACGAGCACGATCGAGCCACGATCCTGAGCGAGCGCCCGCTCGACCGCGCGCAGGTACACTTCGGTCTTGCCGGACGCGGTCACGCCGTCGACCAAGAACGCTTTGGGGCTGGCGGCGTCCATCGCCGCCGTGATGCGCGTCACGGCGGCGAGCTGCGCGCTCGTGAGCTCGGGCGGCTGATCGCGCTCGACGACCACGGCGAACGGATCGTCGGGCGCCTGCACGCGCGTGCGCACGACCAAGCCCTGACCCTCGAGGCGCCGCACGATCTCGCGCGCGCTGCCCCACGTCTTTTCCAATTCACTCAATAGGCGCGGGCCCTGCGCGAGCAGATCCGCCAGCAAATCACGCGCCTTGCCGCGCAGCTTGTCCGAAACCACGGCGTCAGGCGACGCGCTAACCGACTGCAGCAGGCGTCCGACCGCGTGCTCCGCCACGAACGACTCCTGGCTGGAGAGTTGCTCCGCCGCGCTCCGTTCGAGCGCGGGCAGCGCGAGCTCCATCACGGCGCCGATCGGCGCCAAATAGTAGCGCGCGAGTTCGAGCAGAAAGCTCAGGAGCTCGTCGGGCAGCACCGGTTCGGCGTCGGTGACGCGGCGCAGCGGCTTGATCTTGTCGGCTGGAATATCCGGCGCTTGCGTGCCCACGTCGAGCACGATGCCGAGCAGCGTGCGCCGCCCGAAATTGCAAAGGACGCGCGCTCCCGGCCTCACCTCGCCGGCGAGCGCCGTCGGCACGGTGTAACTAAAGGCCTGACCGAGCGGCACGGGGATTGCGACGCGCGCGTAGCGAATACCGGGTGCTTGGTCAGCCAACGCTCAGGCCATGCCTCGTCGCAGCATGTACGCCATGAACGCCAGCACCACGAGCACGAGAGCGATCACGGTCCACGTATCATTGCGACCGCTGGCAGCGCGCCGACCCGGGGCGACCATCGCCTGCAGCGACGAAGGCGGGGGTTCCATCTGCGGCACGTTCACGGAGTTTGGCGCGTCGTCCCGCGTCTCGGGCGGGGGCGGGAAGTTCGGCTTTCTCCCGGGACGCTCTGGATCGTGCTCGGCCACGGACTAGAGCGTCCCAGTCCCCTTGCAGTCGGTCAAGGCGCCGGGTCAACCCCGAGTTTATCGAGCCCGAAGCCCTCGTGCAGTGAGCGCACGGCCAGCTCCGTGTACTTGGCGGCGATGATGCAGCTGATCTTGATCTCGCTCGTGCTGATGCCCTGAATGTTGATGCCCTCGGCGGCCAAGATGCCGAACATCCTGGCCGCGACGCCGGCGTGCGAGCGCATGCCGAGCCCTACGATCGACACCTTGACGATTTCGGGATCGTACTCGACTCGCCCGCTGCCAAACTCGGCCGCCGCGCGCTCGATCAGATCCTTGGTGCGCGTCAGATCCGTCTTGGCCACCGTGAAGGTGACGTCGGTGGTGCCGTCGCCGTCGCGCGACGGGCTCTGGATAATCATGTCTACGGACACATTTTGATCCGCGAGCATGCCGAAGATCTTCGCCACCACGCCGGGCTTGTCGGCCACGCCGACCAACTGCACCTTGGCCTCGCCCTTGTCGTAAGCAACGCCGGTGATGGCTACACCCTCGAGGCCTTCGTCACCGCCCACCATCGTGCCGGTGCGATCACTGAAGGACGAGCGAACGTGAATCGGAACTCCATACTTCATGGCAACCTCCACCGAGCGGATTTGGAGCACTTTGGCGCCGAGCGAGGCAAGCTCCAACATTTCCTCGAAGCTGATGCGATCGATCCGGCGCGCCGACGGGCAAATGTTCGGATCGGTCGTGTAGACGCCGTCGACGTCCGTGTAGATTTCGCAAACGTCGGCCTTGACCGCGGCGGCGATGGCG
>DASYCR010000601.1:0-5626 GCA_036500095.1 Polyangiaceae bacterium | reverse complement strand
TCAAGCTCGGCATGATGAAGAACGGCTCCAGCGTGAAGTCGGCCAAGATCGAGAGCGAGCTCGCGGACGCATCGCGCCGCAAGCTCTCGGAGCTGCCCGGCGTGAGAGTGCTCAACGAGGAGTCTCCATCCAAGCCCGGCGAGAACGTGCCGATGGTGATGGTCACCGGCAAAATTCAAGAGCTGAAGGCGTCGCGCGAGGGCAGCTCGATCGTGTACTCCGCGAGCGTGGAGTACGTGCTCCACACGATGCCGGAGCAAGCTATCGCCGCGAAGGTCAGCGGGCATGCCAGTGCCACCGCCAGCGAGCAAGAAGCCAACGATCAGAGCCGCAGCGCCGAGCTTCGCCGCGCCGTGCTGGAAGCCGCGATCGCCAGCGCCCTTCGCCGCGCGCCGCCCGCGCTGATGGCGGCGGCCCGGCTCTAGCGCCCGCTTGCATCCGGCGCTTGGCCCGTGCTTGAAGGGCGGCTCGAGATGCATCGCGTTTTGTTCGTGTCAAAGCCCCTTGCGCCGCCGTTTCATGACGGCGCGAAGTGCCTCGTGCGAGACGTGGCGCGGCACCTCGAGCGCTTCGAGCCGGTCGTGATGTCCACGGCCGATGCGCCTCCGATCGCCAAGCATGACGGGCGCGTGCTCGAGGCGGCGGTGGCATATCGCGACGCCGGTCGCTTTTCGCCTGCCCTATCGGCGAATCTCGGGGCAGCCGCCTGGTTGCTCTTTCGTTCGCGCGCGGATTTGTGGCACGTCGTGTTTGCGCCGAATCCGCGCACGAGCCGGGCGCTCGCTTTGCTCAAGCGTCTGCGTCGAAAGCCCGTCGTGCAAACGGTGGCCTCGCCGCCGCGCAGCTTCGAGCGGCCAGAGCGCTTGTTTTTCGGCGATTTGCTGGTTGCGCAGAGCGAGTGGACTCGACAACACGTCGAGCAAGCCCATCTGGCTGCCGGTTTGCCGCGGCCGCGCCTGGTCGTGATTCCGCCGCCCGTGCCCGAGGTTTCGCTGCCGAGCCCTGCGGACGTCGCGAGCGCACGGCACGCGCTCGCCATTCCCGAGGGGGTGCCCTACTTCGTGTATCCCGGGGATCTCGAGACGAGCTCCGGTGCGGCCGCGACGGCCGCGCTGCTCGGCCCGCTGTCGCGTGAGCTACCGGGCGCCGTCGTCGTCTTCGCCTATCGTACCAAGACGCCACGCGCAGCCGTGGAAGCCGCACGGCTCGCGGCAGAGCTACCTCCCGAGCGGACGCGGCTCGTGGCCGATACGCCGAAGATTCTCAATCTGATCGTGGGGGCGCGCGCGGTGCTCTTTCCGGTCGATGATTTGTGGGGCAAAGTCGATATTCCAATCGTCCTGCTCGAGGCCATGGAGCTCGGTATTCCGGTCTTGGCCCTCGCGCAGGGTCCGCTCCTGGACCTCGCCGGCGTCGTCGCGCTCGAGGATCTCTCCGCCGAGCGCTGGGCGGCCACGGCCGCTCGCCTGTCGCGCGACGCGGGCGAGCGCACGGCTTTGATTGGGCGGCAACGAGCCGCGCTCGACGCTCGCCACCGCCCGCGCAGCGTCGCGCGGGCCTACGAAGAGCTCTATCTCGAGCTCTTGCGGCCACACGGCGGTTGACGGCGTTCGGTTTGCCTCGTATCTGAACGCTACCGAGAGCCATGCAAGGCGAGAGCACCAAAGGCGGGGAGCTGACGGCGATCCTGTGGACCGACGGGGCAGCGCGCGGCAACCCGGGCCCGGCCGGCATCGGCTCGATTCTGAAGACCCCCGAGGGCGCCGTGCTCTCGGCCGACAGTGACTACCTCGGGGAAACGACCAACAACGTCGCTGAATACAAAGCGCTCCTGATGGGCCTTGCTCGCGCGATCGAGCGCGGCGTGACGCATCTGGAAGTGCGCGCCGACTCCGAGCTCCTGATCAAGCAGCTGCGCGGCGAGTACCGCGTCAAAAACCCGGGGCTCAAGCCGCTCTTCGAGGAGGCCAAGGGCCTGCTCGCCCGTTTTCGAGCGACCAAGCTCGTGCACGTGCGCCGCGAGCACAACGGCGAAGCCGATCGTTTGGCGAACGCGGGCATCGACGATCGCTGAGTGAGTCAGCGCAAGGGCCGCACTTGCGCGGTTCCTGGCGCCAGATCGCGCTCGAGCGGCGGCGCGGGCACTGCGGGTCTGCGGATGCCCGCGCCAAGGCGCGTCGTCCGCGCGGCCGTCCTAGCCGCAGCGTCCGCGGGGGCACGACGACGTGGTTCTTGCCGTTGCTGGCGCCGCAGCTCGCATTGACGCTTCTCCGGTGTTGCCGGCGCTCAGCGAGGGCGTTTGCCGTCGAAGCGCGTTTCCCGTCGAAAACCGCGCGGGCGTCGTGCGAGAGCATTCTCCCGTCGAGCCCCGCGAGCGTCACGCGAGGGGATTTCCGATGCAAAGGATGTCTCGGTACCAGCTGTAAGGGATCTACCCGGTCTGCACCGCTCGGACCCGCGCTGCCCGAGGCGAACACGACGCGCACGATGCCGAGCAGGTCTCGGAGCCTTCACTTGATTAGCGCCTAATCAAGTGCTAGAAAATCTCATGGTGCTCGAATCGCGTCCATCGGCTTCGTCGTTCGGTTCGGCTCGAAATCAAGGGCGCACTCCCGTGTCTAAGCGGAGATCCGTCTCCGCTCGCGGCGGCAAAGCACGCCAGAAGCAGCTCACCTTGGCGCTCCCGCCGCCGCCACCTCCAGCGCCCACGTGGGGCGGCAAGCGCGCAGGCGCGGGCCGCAAGCCCGCACCCGGGCGCGCCCGGGTGCGCCACGTGGCGCGTCCAAAGCACGCTCACGCGCACCCGGTGCACGTCGTGTTGCGCTCGAAATTTCGGCCGCTCCGCAACCAATTCACGTTCCCGACCGTGGAGCGCGCGCTCGCGCGAGCAACGCGAGCGCGTCTCGGTTTCCGCGTCGTCCACTTCTCGGTGCAGCATGATCACCTTCACTTGATCGTGGAAGCGAGCAGTAAGCGCGCTCTCTCCCGAGGCATGCAGGGTTTGGCGATTCGCATCGCGCGCCGGCTGAATCAGCTCGTGAACCGCAGCGGCAAAGTGTGGGCTGATCGCTTCTTCGCGCGGGCGCTCACTTCGCCGCGCAGCGTGCGCAACGCGCTCGTCTACGTGCTCAATAACTTCAGAAAGCATCGCGCCCGCGGCGCGGCGCGCATCGACCCGTATTCGTCCGCGCCGTACTTCGATGGGTTTCGCGAGCTCCGGGGAGCGGTTCCGCGCGACGTACCGCGCACGCCGACGTTGCCGCTCGCGCCGCGCGGACTTTCTCCGCCCGAATCCGCCCCAGACACGCCCGTGGTCAGAGCCAAGACGTGGCTCGCACGCGTCGGTTGGCGACGAGCTGGCCTCCTGAGCATCTCGGCGCCACGCGCGGACGGTCGAGAGCCGCAGGGCTCGGCGCGAGTGGGGTCGTCGGGCGGCGTCGGCAGCCCGTGAACGTTAGAATGGGGATACTTGCCGTCGCGCCCAGGCAGAGTGCACGGTTAGGCGTCCGCGCGTCGGTCTCAGGAGCTCCGGGTTGTTTGCGCTGAAGAACGCCGCGACGCGCGCCCGACTCGAGCCCGCTTCTTGCGCGCGAGACCTGATCGTCGAGTCAGACTCCGAGCGCGCGCCGTAACGCGACGTAATCGTCCGAGAGGTAAAACGTGAGTAGCGCCGCGCTGCGCACGATCAGATCGGCGAGCATCGGGCTCGCTGGGCGCGCCAATAGATCGCGCGTCAGTTCGGCGCTCTCGAGCTCGTTCAAGAGCGCGCGATAGTCCGGCCGCACGAGCAAGAGCGCGCGCAGGGTCGCGCGCAGATCGCCGGAGAGCAGGAGCCCGGCGCGGTCGGCGCTGAGCTGAGTGACGCGATGCGCGCTGAGCAGCTCCTCGTTGAAATGGGAGAGCGCCAGCGCGCGCGGTCCGCTGGCGGGGAACGGACGTGCGAGATCGACGCCTGCCAGGAACGCGAGCGCCCGGCGCAAGGCCGGCTCGGGCACGCGTTCGAGCGCGGAGCCGAGTCGCATGCCGAGGCGCGCGCCGCGCAAGACCGGTAACAAGCCGAGCGCGAGCTCGAGGCCGTCGCGCGTGTGCGCGAGCGCGCCCGTCCACAGGTCGCGTCGCGTGACGCGCCCGTGCCCGAGACGCAGATACGCGCACTCGGCCCCGATCGCCGACCAGAGCTCGCGCTCGCTCATGGCGTAGGCGGAGTCCTCCGTCAGGTGATCGATGCCGATCAAGAGGCTCGCCGGGCTACCGCGTTGGCTGCGAACGCCCAGCGATTTCTTGCCGCGGGACACGTAGGCGGGCAGGGGTGGCAGCCCGAGCGCGCGGCAGGCCGCCGCGACGGCGCGGGTCGCCGCAGCGTGATTACTCGAGAGGAGCGGTTCGCAGTAGTCGCTGAGATCCTCGGCTTCGTTCTTTTTTCCGACGTGCGCGAGGAGCGCGGGCGCTCGCCAAAAATCCAAACGGATGCCGCGGGTAGCCGGGTGCGTCAGTTGCTCGCTGATTTGCTGATCCGAGAGCGTCGCGACGGGTGAGCTCGGCGCGCTTTGCTCGACTTGCTTGAGGCCGCCTACTGCGAGCGTCGAGAGGAGCGCGCGCACGCGCGCGTCGTCGGGAGCGGTCGCCAGGGCGCGCTCTGCGTGCGCACCCGCGAGGAGGAGATCGCTGCAGGCTTGCTCCAAGCCTACGGCCGCGGGCTCGCGCGCTCGGTCGTGCAGCGCGAGCGCCCACGGCAGCGACTGTTCACCGAGCCGAGCGAGCGCCGCGACCAGCGCGGCCGCGCTTTCGCCCGAGAAGCTCCAGGTTTCCCAGAGTTCGCCGAGCGCGTCCGGCGAGACGCGCTCGCTTTCGAGAGCGCGTGCGAGTTCCGCGCTCTCAATCGTCTCGGGTGCGGCGAGAAAACCGACGAAGCGCGCGCGGACGCTGCCTTGGCGGCGCGCGAGCGCGAGCAGCGCCGTGGCGTGCGTCGCGCGCGAGCGCCCTCCAGCGAGCCAATGCAGGCGGGCGGCCTCGAGCACGCGTTCGAGCGGTCCGAGGCGGAGCAAGTTGACGACCTGTGCGGCGCGTCGCATGGCGCGACCGCTGACGACGAAGGCCAGGTTGCCGGCGCTGAGCGTCAGCCGCTCACCCGCAACGAGCGTGGGCTCGGCGCTCGGCTCGAGCTCGGCGTAGAGCCGCTCGCCCGCTCGCGTATACGCCGCGATCGCGGCGTGCCGATCGCTGACGAGCAGGTGGGCCCGCGCGCGGGCCGTGCCGCCCTGCGCAGGCAATGCGAGTTGATTGTCGCCCTTGAGCCAGGCCAGCAAACACGCGGACTCGCCGGAGCGCTGGGCCAAGAGCGAAAGCGCAACGTCCGGGCGCGCGTCGATGTACCTCGAACGCCGAACGCCGAGGAGCTCGGGCTGCCTCGCTGCCTCGCTCTCGACGCGGGCAAGAGCGCTCGCCTGCTCCGGCTTCGCGCGTTTGCCGAATGGGATCGCGAGCATCCTTTATGCTACACCTTCCGGCCCCATGTCGCTGACGTCTTCCGAGCTTCGCCGAGCGTTCCTCGGCTTTTTCGCCAAAAACGGCCACGAGATCTGCGCGAGCGGCCCGCTCATCCCGCCCAACGATCCGAGCCTGATGT